>JBGQLF010000510.1:0-7255 GCA_041499985.1 Gemmataceae bacterium | reverse complement strand
GAAATAAGCCCGCGCGGTATCGCGCGGGCTTAGACCGACCCAAGCGGAACCATCAGTGGATGGAGACTGCGAAGCCACGGCAGCGGAACTGTTCGGCGAACCGCTCGGCCGCTCGGTAGCCGCGGAACGTGCCGGCGCACACCCACCCCGGCCGGCAGGGATCTCGGTAGTAGACATGGAAGGCGTGGCGGTGCTCGTGACGGTACTCGTGGGCATCGGCGCTCGCGGGGAGGGCGAGCGAGGACAACAGGCCGAGGGATGCGACCACGGGCAGAAGCAACTTGCGGAACATGGGAGCCTCCATTGTGGAAGGGCCTTCTTCTCTGCCCCTTACCTGTGAGGGGCTTCACCCAGGGAACGTTACTCGTCCAAAGACTTGCGCGGTGGTGAAGGATGTCTCATAAGTCTTTCATCTTTACAGGTACCAAGGGCATTTGCACCGGCAGCGTCCGTGAGCTACATTTCCCAGGCTGATCTGAGTAGACAGCCAAGTCTTGGCCCAGGTAATTCATCCCGGCAACACAAAGCTGTCGCGCATGTCACGATGTCCAATTCCGAGCAAGCTCTTCCTCGAAGATGGCGTAACGCGCGCACCTTGCGCGCTTGCTCCGGACGCCCTGAATGGTGGCACCACGCTGCTAGCCGTGGTGGTCTTCGCCCTCTCCCGGCTCTGGCTGGTTTTGCTGGCGCCGCCGCTGATTTCGGATGTACCGCTGTACTGTTCCTACGCGATTCGCAGTGTGGACCTGGGCCAGGTTCCGTATGCCGATTTCCACATTGAGTATCCGCCAATCGCATACTGGATTCTCGCCCTGCCCCGGATCCTCGACCGGATGCCCTATCCACACGCCGTATTCGAACCCAACTTGCCGGCCGATCTTTTACAGCGCTATACGTTGGGTTTCCGCTGTGTCATGTGCCTGTTCGATGGAGCGGCCTTCCTCTGTTTCTTGCACATCGTCAGGCGCCGGAAACCCGAAGTCCTCACCTGGGCGGCCTTGGGTTATGCGCTGGCCGGGCTGCTTCTGGCCCCTGTTCTGTACGATCGGCTCGATGCCGGATTGTTGTTCCTGGTCCTGGCTTGGCTGTACGCCATGATCCGGTCTCTGGAGCGGCCGACGGGTTCACTCGGCTGGGATCTCGTGGCCTGCCTGGCGCTGGGTCTGAGTATTGGTTACAAGTGGGTGCCTCTGGTGGCGGTCCCGTATTATCTGTTTGGCATCTGGCGAGGAGGGCCGAGTTGGGGCCGCGCCCTGAGCGCCGCCGGTGTGGTGGCCCTCGCGTCGCTGTTGGCGTTCCTGGTTCATTTCCCCTCGGCGGGCAACGGGGTCTGGTGGTTTCTGGACTTCCACAAGCAACGTGGTCTGGAAGTGGAGTGTCTCTATGCTTCGGTGCTGCTCGCCCTTCAGCCGCTGGGCTTCGAGGTCCACGGCACTCCCGGTCCTGGATCCTTGGATATTGCCGGGCCCTGGTCCAGCCGCCTGGCCAGTATGTCCACGGTGTTGCTCCTGGTCTTGTTCGCCGGGTTCGCCCTCTGGGCCTGGCGGCGGCGCCCGGAGTTTAATCGATTGGCCGGCTATCGCCTGGCGGTTTTCATCCTCCTGCTCACGGTCACGTTTGCCAAGGTTCTGTCCCCGCAATACTTCGTCTGGCTTATCCCCCTGTTGCTGTTGCTGGGTCTGGAATTGCTGGACCAGCGCGGCTTCCTGGTGCTGGTGCTTCTCACGTTGGTCCTGGCGGGCCTCACGACCTGGATCTTTCCCTTCCATTTTGTCCAAGCACGGGATCTCGAAAGTGGTGCAATCCTGAATCCCCTGGCCTTGGTTCAAGGGTTCGGGAAGCAACGCGCCTTTCATCCCCTCACCTCAGCCATCCTCGGCTTGCGCAATGGTTTGTTGCTGGGGTTGCTGGCCTGGTTGGGACTGCGTTTGCTTTACGCGGGGATTCGCCGAACATCTCGACAGCGAACAACCTTCGCGCGGCCCCTGGTAACGATGGGCTCCCCCTGGTAATCTACTGCCGGGATCCAGTAGTCCACCCAGGGAGAGATCATCATGCGTTCATGGGCAATCCTCGCCGTCCTCGGAGCCGGCTGGCTCGCTGCGCCCGGTGCCGCCTTCGCCGCCGAGGTCAAGGACCTCAGTGCCATCCAGCAAGATCTGGTCCGCCACCTCGACGCGATGCAGCCGGAGCTGGTCGCGATCAATCAGGACATCTGGGACTATGCCGAGTTGGGGCTGCAAGAGTACCGTTCCGCCGCCCGTCTGGTTGGGGTTCTCAAGAAAGCGGGCTTCCGCCTTCGCGAAGGGGTCAGCGAGATGCCGACCGCTTTCGTGGCCGAGTATGGCTCCGGCAAACCGATCCTCGGCATTCTTGCCGAGTACGATGCCTTGCCGGAGCTGTCGCAACAAGTCACGGGCGACCGCAAGCCGTTTCTGGGGCGCACGACGGGGCATGGCTGTGGACACTGTGCGCTGGGAACCGCCGCGGCGGCGGCAGCCATTGCGGTCAAGGCGGTCTATGAGAAATACCATTTGCCCGGCACGATCCGTGTTTATGGTACCCCAGCCGAGGAGACGCTCATCGGCAAGGTCTACATGACGCTCGACGCTCAATTCAACGACCTCGACGCCTGCCTCCACTGGCACCCAGGTAGCTACAATCGAGTTCAATTCGGCTCCTCCAAGGCACTCATCTCGGCCAAGTTTACCTTCACGGGCCTGGCAGCGCACGCTTCGGGCAGTCCCGCCAAGGGCCGCAGTGCTCTCGATGCAGTCGAGCTGATGAACGTCGGCGCCAACTACATGCGTGAACACGTCCCCGAGACCGCCCGCGTGCATTACGTGATCACCAACGGCGGCCAGCAGCCCAACGTGGTGCCGGCCACCGCCCAGGTGTGGTATTTTGTCCGCGATAACACGCACGAGGCCGCCGAGGCCCACTTCAATTGGATTTGCGAGATCGCCGAAGCCGGGGCCAAGATGACGCGGACCAAGATGGCCCTCCACGTCGATACCGACTGCCATGAGATTATCCCCAACTCGCCGCTGTCCAAGGTGCTCGCCCGCAACCTGAAGCGCATCGGTCCGCCCCAGTTTTCCGAGGCCGACCTCGCCTTGGCCCGCCAGCTTCAGGCTCCGGTGCGGGAGGAGTTCGGCTTGAAGGAAAAGAAACCGCTGCACGATACCATCGAAGACCTGCCCGAGAAGCCGACTACCCCCGACGGCGGCTCGACCGATGTGGGCGACATCAGCTGGCACGTGCCGACGAGTGGCCTGGGGACGGTCTGCTTCGCCGCCGGCAGTCCGGGACATAGCTGGCAGAACGTGGCCGCCATCGGCTCGCCCATCGGCCACAAGGGGATGCTCGTCGCCGCCAAGGTACTCGCCCTCAGCACGGTCGAGCTGTTGCAAGATCCGCAGCTGCTTCAGGAAGCGAAGACTGATTTCCAGGAACGCATGCAAGAGCGCCGCTATACGACCCGGATCCCCAAGGGACAGAAAGCGCCTAAGACGATTCGGTAGCGTGGGCGACAAGGTTCCGAGCAGGCAGCTCAATCGCCCTGCGCCAATCGGTAGCAGCAGTAGCCGTAGGGCGCGTCAAATCCGCGAAAACGCACCGTCCGAGCCGCCGCTGGCTCACCGCGGCGGCCGGTTGAGGACCGTCCCCGGCGCCACGGTGCGTCTTCGCAGACTCGACGTACCCTACTTCCTTGCTACTGATTACTGACTACGAGTGAACCGACAGCGAAGCGCTCATTTGTTGCCGCCAGCACTTCATTCAGTTTTCGCTGACGCGAACCGCCAGCACTTCGCTCAGCTCTGTGGGGGTGCTGCGCTCTCGCTTCGCTGTTGGCATGCGGCGAGTTTAGGAATCTTCGCTCAACTGCTCGGTAAAACCCCCAGCCCAAGAATACGGAGAGCGTCAAGCAACTGGGGACCGTCACCAGAAGGGTCAAAACATCCGTCTGGATGCCCAGCCGATAAAGGCCATAACTCAGGGCCTTGATCGGCAGTTGGTGCACGAGGTACAAGCTGTAACACATGGTACCACAGTACTTGAGTGGTCTGAGAAACTTAGCCGAGCAAAGCCAGGCGTCCCACCGATGCAGCGCCAAGAGCAACAGGGCGAAGGCAAACGCCGACCCAGAGTGGATCCAGGCAACCGAAAAGGCCCAGGCAACACCTGCGACCAGGAGGGCAATTCCAGCACTTCGCTGCCTGGCGGTGGCGTAGTTGATCGAGTAATAGACAAGAATTCCCGCGGCGAACATGCACCAAGAGCCATCGAAGAAGAAGCCTGAAACATTGATCGACAGCATTCGGCACGCGCAGGCAACCAAGGTCAGAATCCCTGTCAGGACCGCGCTGGCGCGGAAGTATTTATGCGGTGCCACGAGGAGGAGGAGGCCTGTCACGACATAGAATTGCTCCTCGTAGCAAAGGCTCCACGTCTGTTGCAGATAATACCCCCGACCGTCGCCGACCAAATGGAATCTCCAGCTCTCCGTAAGTGTGAGATTGCCGATCCACTTCCAGCCTGAAAACCAGGTAGGGGGAAACTGCGACCACGGGGCACTCGATAAGAGTCCGGGAAAGAGAAGGTAGTCGGTCAGAGCAAAGGATAGCGCCGACACCATGATCGCAATCCATAAAGGAGGATAAATACGGCGGAACCGGCGCGCAAAGTACGAGCGCACGGAGTAAGGCGAGCGCCGCGCACGGTCGGCAGCCGCCGATATACAATAACCACTGATCACAAAGAACAGGGGCACGCCCATATTCATCCAGCGAGTGCTGGCCAGCAACCCAGTCGTCAGATTGCTCCACTTTTCCGGAGCCGTATCCGCTTGCAGGCCGAAATGCACGAAGGTTGTATGGTGGAGGACCACCATCAGACAGGCGACTCCGCGCCAGATGTCCAGGGAGTCATACCGAGGACAACGAGGACGTCTTTGGTAGGAAACCGCTGATTGCTTCAAGGCTCTTCTCCCAGTTGCTCTCGTGACGGGGCTTTGCCTAGGCTACCTGGCGCAAACAGGTCAAGTCGAGGCCTAGGCACCAAAGGCTGGCTTGGTCTTTTTGGTGGGCCAGCAGGACCCCCGCCCTGCGGAGTTGCATCCCATAAGTGCAAACGCCATGCCGGTAGAGTGGATCAAGTATGTTGGGAGATGTATTCGGCCGGCTTCAAGTTTTTCTGTGTCACAACAATGCCATCCAAGACCTTGCTGGCGTGCGGCTTGCATTTAGTCCTGTGGATGGCACTCCTTGCAAGATCTGCCACACCTGAGGTTTTTCGTGGGCCGATAACAACAACCCTTTACATCTTGTGTAAACATATGGTTCGAGGTTCGAGGTGTTGACAGGTGTGACAGCCGACCAGCAAACCAAGCAACGTAGCAACGTGGCGTGCGTCAAGTCCACGACGACGCACTACACTCTTCAACGCATCTGCTGGCACGCTGTGTCCCCTGGATCCGACCCGCTCTCACACCCAAAGTGACTGCTGACTCCTACACCTCGGCTTATCCGGCCGCCAGCGACAGGCAGATGATCTCCTTGTCATTGCGCAGGTAGACGCAGCGTTGCGCAAACGCGGGATGGGACCAGACCACATCCCGACCGCGCGACGTCAAGGTCGGCTCGAGCACGTGGGCGCGGTCCAGCTCCTCGTACCCCTGAGGCGTCAGCTTGGCAAGGATCAGGTCGCCTTTCTCGTTGAAGATGAAAAAGCGCTTACCTTGCAGAACCAGGAACGCGTTCCCGAAGAGGGCCTTTTTCCCCGTCGTGGCTGCATACGTCTCCCACAGGCGTTCGCCCGTATCGGCCTTTAAGCAGCGCAGCTCGCCGAAGGCGCAGACACCATAGATGTGGCCGTCCTGCAACACTGGCGAGCTCATGAGGCAGTGGAGACCGTCCGGTTTGGCGACGTTGTTGCTCTTGCCCTTCCAGAGCACACGAGCACCCGGTTTGTCGGCAGCGAGCTGGAGCATCAGCGGGCCGTGGTGCACCGACGTGAAGAAGAGGAGCTCCCCGGCTTTCTGCGGCGTGGACACCGTGATCCCGGGACGAACCGGCGGCACCTCCGGATAAGGGATCGACCAGTACAGCGTGCCGGTCTGGGGATCGAGGGCATTGACGGCTTCGGTGTGCCAGATCAGCAGCTGGCGTTTGCCGGCGGCCTCGAACAGCATCGGGGGCGCGTAGCCGACCTCTTCCACGGTCAGGGCTCGCCAGATTTCCTTGCCGGTGTCCTTGTGAAACGCGACCACGGCACTGCCTTCGCCGCCGACGAGCGCGAATACCTTGTCGCCCTCGAGTAGCAGCGACGCCGACCAACCCCAGAGCGGCGGCTTGACGTTGAAGTCCTTGACGAAGTGCCGCGACCACTGCACCTTCCCGGTCGCCGCATCCAGACAATAGAGGTCGCCCATGCTGCCGAGAGTGTAGACTTTGCCTTGGTGCACAACCGGTGTGGTGCGCGGGCCAGACGGATAGTTAATGGTATACGGACACTCGTATTCATGCTTCCAGTGGAGCTTGCCGGTGGGCGCATGCAGACACACGATCCGCTCCGATCCGGCCAGGCCGCCGTTGCGCGGCGGGGCTTCGGCGCCTTTGGGGAGCGTGGCTCCCTGGCGGTCCATGACGTAGACGTGCTCACCCACGACAGCGGGCCCGGCGAACCCGGAGCCGATTGCGGTGCGCCAGAGCACGCGCGGCCCCTCGGGCGGGAACTTCTCCAGGATACCGGTTTCGCGCCAGACACCGTCGCGCTGGGGGCCGAGCCACTGGGGCCAATCGTCGGCGTGGAGGGAAGCAGGCGCTCCGCTCCCGAAGAGCGAAACAAGGATGGCCCAACCTAGACGAGGGAAGCGTGAACGCAGCATGGTAACGGCTCCTGAAGACGGCGGACCAGGCGAAGTGCCTGGTGGGGTTGTTACCAGCATAACTTCGAACGAAAAGGTTGCATCGTCTAGTGTTTCGTTCTCCCCGAGGGGAGTGGGCCCAAAAAACCGTCTTTGTTCACACCGCAAGTTTCATGCCTCACACGGGAATCTGGGGCACATTCATGAGCTAAGATTAAAGGGATCTCCAAGGCCATTTCGGTGCCCTTCGCGCAGTCGTGTTGCGGGCCAAGACTCCCGCGACTGGTTTTCTCCAAGATCCGTTCCAGGCTGGCCCGGTGGAAGCAGAGAAGCATATGTCCCTGAGCCAAACACGACTCGTACAGCCGAGCGATCCAACCTACTTCT
>JBGQLF010000509.1:0-7256 GCA_041499985.1 Gemmataceae bacterium | reverse complement strand
TCTGGATCTCGTGGGAGAGCTCGGTCAGCGCCTGTTCCCGTGGCATCGCCGCGAAGAGGCGCCCATCGAGAGGCCGGCCGATAGACACGGCCACGGTTCCTTTTTCCGGCGGCAAGAATAGCGGTGCGGGTCGCGGCAGCCGGTGCCAACGCGCCCAGGCATCATAGGCGCCGGCGATCCCGACCGGGATGATCGGCATCGCGACCCGTTTGAGGAGCAGATGGATGCCTGGACGAAGAGTTTGCAGGGCGCCATCGGGGGTTCGCTGGCCTTCGGGAAAGACCAGCACCGCCCGGCCTGCCTGGAGCTGTGCCAGAATGGTCTTCAACCCCTCGCGGGCGAACCCCTCCTGATCGATCGGCTCCGTCTGGAGACTGCGGAGTAGCCAGGCAAAGGCCCGATTGCGGTAGAGTGACTTGCGGGCGAGGAAACGGAGATGCCGCCGCGCCACCAGCCCGACCAACATGGGATCCAGATAACTCTGGTGATTGGCGATAAGCAAAGCGGGACCGGACGCCGGCATGTTGCGGCCACCTTGACCGCGCAGGCTGAACGCAAACGTGAAGCCGATCGCGCTGATCCAGTAGGCGAACTCGTACCAGAGGGAATTCAATCTCGGCGGCATCGGCGGACCTCCTGTTCCAAGCGGTCCACCACCTGGTCGAGGCTGAGGTGCGTGGTATCGACGACGATGGCATCGGCCGCGGGTACCATGGGTGCCAGCTCGCGGGCGCGATCGCGACGATCGCGCTCTTCTTGGGCCTGGAGCACCTTTTCCCAGGCGAGCACTTCGCCGCGAACGGCCATCTCGCGCTGCCGTCGGAGAGCCCGCTCGTGCGGATCAGCAACGAAGAAAAACTTGCAGGCAGCGTTGGGAAAAACCACGGTGCCCTGATCGCGGCCCTCGCACACCATGTTGCGCCCCGCCGCAATGCTCCGCTGCAAGCTGGCCAGGTGGCGGCGCACGACCGGGCTGTCGGCCACTTTGCCGGAGTGAGCGGTGATTTCCGCGGTGCGGATGAGAGGCGTGATGTCCTCGCCATTGAGCAGCACGCGACCGGGCGGCATCTCCAGGCGGAAGCTGCTCAACAGCCGGCCCAGTGCTTCCTGGTCGCGCAAGTCGATCCCGGCGCGCAGACCAGCCAGCGTGACGGCGCGGTACATGGCCCCGGTGTCGAGGAACTCGAAGCCTAGCCGTCGAGCCAGCGCCTTGGCGGCGCTGCTCTTCCCGGCGCCCGCCGGCCCATCGATGGTCACGATCATGAAGAGCCTCCGCGGAGATCGACTCGGAGCGCAGGGCGATTCGTTCTGGCACAATATACTGGTTGCATGAAATACAGGAACAGGAGGGTCGGAGAAAAGGGGAGTTGCGGGGAAAACGAGGTTAGAGGCGACCCCTTGTCAGGTTCCAGCTTTTCAAGTCCCGAGTTCGATAACTTGAAATCACAAACGGTGATTTCAAGTTGGGTGGCTTGCGGAGAGTACTCCCTCACGCATCTACCGGAGTGGGAGGATGAGCACGAGCGGAGGCGAAACAGCCGGATGGAACCGTTTCGCCTCAACATTTCCCCGGTATTGAAGCTACTAATCACCGCAGCGGTTCGACACGAATCGTATAGGTCTCGTTGGCCGTCAAGGATCGGCTGACGCGCGGTTGGATGCTGCCGAAACCCGCCCCGAGCACTTCATAGGTAAACGGCCCCGCCCGCATCCCCTCGACGACGCGAACCTCGCCCGGCGTCAGCGGATAGGACACGTCATTGACAACAATCGACACCGGCACCAGGTAGCTGTTCATCAGGCGCAGACGCCCCGTTCCGGAGCTCGTGGGCGGGTAGAGGGACGCCGTCGTTTGCGGCGGAGTGCGCGTGCGCAAATCGCTGATTTCTTTTTGCAGCTGCCCCACTTGTTGCTTCAGATCGTTGATCTGTTGCTGGGCCACGGCGCCACGCAGGTCATCATTGACCTGAGACAGGTTCTTGGGCAGCTTCTTCAGCTCGGCGACAAGCTCATTGAGCGATTTCGTCAGGTCCTGGAGCTGATTCATCACGGCCGTCATCCGATCCGGTTCGGTGCCGGAAGACGGAGGACCATCAAACTGTCCGGCCAGGCTTGCTTGGGCAGCCAGCGCCCAGGCCAGAATGACTTGCGCGCTCAACAATTTCAGGTTGTTCGTCATGGCGGTGTCTCCACGGTGCGAATCGGGAAGCAGGCTCGGAACCTCGGTCGCCGGGACGGCGACCGGAACCACTCCGCTCGACGGAAACTGCGGAGGTTCGGGTAAAGACGGAGGCTCCACAGGAGGAGGCAGCGGCGCACCCGGAGAACTCGTCGCGGGGGCGGCGTGTTCTGGAGGAACCGGTTGGGGCGCAGGTACCGGAGTCAAGGGGAGTTGAACGAGCGGGACCGCCACGTGGGGCATCTCCGCAGGCCCAGGAACCCCCGGCTCGGGCGGCGTCGGAACACTCTCCGACGTCTTGGCCTCCACGCTTTCGAGCTTAGAGGAGGAATGGCCGGCAGGCAAGTCAAAATCGCCAGGATCGATACGCGCCGGAAGGTTGCAGCACGCTAACAGGGTGCACAGGCCGAGCAAAAGCACCGCGGTCAGGGTCAAGATCCCCGGCCGCGGTGCCAGCTGCGCCTGCGCCAGCCAGTCGAACCCGTACCCGCGCAGCTGCTGAAGGGACCCCAGGAGCCCGAAGTGGACCCGGTCCGACCACCCGCCCGGGATGATGGACCGAGTCCCGTTTTCCGCCGGATCTTCAGTTCTCTTCGTACTGCGCGATTCGATTGACGGCATCGTCCAGGTCCTCGCTGATATCGTCCGCCAGCTGGTATTGCATCAGGAAGGCATCTTCGCCGCTGTCTTCGTAATAGGCCCGCAGGACGCGCACCGCTCGGAATCCCTGCGCCCGGAAGAACAGCTGGGCGATCAGGTTGGTTTCGCGCACCTCTAGAGTGATGCGCGTGCGGCGATGACTGGACAGCTTGCTGATGAGCTTGGCCACCATCTGGGCGCCGACGCCGATCCGCCGACAGGTCGGCTGGACCGCGAAGTTGAGGATATGCAGCTTGGTTTTGTGCAGTTCGTAGATCATGAAGCCGACTACCTTTTCGCCCTGCTCGGCGACCATGCCGATGCAGTTGCGTTGGCGCAGACAGCGGAGGAAGTCCTCCTCGGTCCAGGCGAACTCAAAACTGGCCTGTTCAGTCTGTAACACCTCCGGCATGTCGCGGCGGATCATCCAGCGGATATGCACGCGGACTTGTTCTTTCTCGGTACGACCCGTACTCATGACGGACTCCTCTCCCCTCGCCACGGGCGCGCGAAGTACCCTCCGTGGGTGCGCCACGCTGCCGCGAACGTTCCGATGATCACCGGCGGTAACAGAGAGGTCTGGCAGGAGGCTCGCACGCAAGCCTACGGCTTTCGCCCATGCCCATAGCACCGCCGGATATTAGCAATGGCTCGTGAACGGCTCAAGGCCACTCGGCCTTCCGAGGGTGATTCCCGCGGGGCCGCAAATAATAAAGCGGGGGAATCCTTTCCCCGTGTCGGCAGCCGTCTTGGCTGCGGTAGCTTCAGAGGGTCGCTGGAAGTGGTCACGAAAGAGTTGCTAGCTTAGCGACCGCCCTCCGCCTTGGCAAAGAAAACTTTTGCCAAAATGAGAATTACCCATTGTTAATCTGTTTCCTACCTGGCTGCGGAACCGAGTACCGCTCCGGCTCGCGCTCCTACCCCGAGCGCTCTTCCTCCAGTCGATACCGTCCTTGGTACTTTTCGGCCGGGTACTTGCGCGCATTCTTGACCAACTTGGCCAGGGTCGCCTCACTGAGGTCGATGCCTAACGCATTGCTCAGGGCCAGCAGATAACAGGCGACATCGGCCATCTCATCGGCCACTTCGCCGAGTCGGACCGGATCGTCCACGACTTGGCGTGAGGCCTCGTTCTCAACCCAGAGGAAATGCTCCATCAACTCGGCCGCTTCCACGGACAGTCCCATGACGAGGTTCTTGGGACTGTGGAAGGGCTCCCAATGGCGCTCGGCAACAAAATGCCGCATGGCCTCCTTGAGCTGCGCCAGGGTCGTCGTGGTATCAGACATGGCCGCCCATCGCAGAGTGAATGAAAACTCCCCCGAACCACGCCGTCCCCCCGGCACTTCGGCCGATGGCGTGGCTCAACGCTTTCCGAACGTCTGCCTCAATCTATGCGGACGGAAGAGTGGCAACTATAGCGACCGGCGGGCGGGAGTCAAGAGAACTGGGCGCGGATCGTCGCGAGTACACGGTCGGCTGCGGCACCACCTGTCGCTTTCCAGAGGGTTGTCGTTGACAGCACCACGAACAGGCAGCGGCAACGGCAACGGCTCCCCAGAAGTGCTTGCCTTCCAACAGCCAAAGGGTCACGCTCCAGCTATCTTCAAGAACTCCATGCGTGGGCAAGACGCCGGCCAGCGTCACCGCCGCCAAGGCGAACAGGGCGCTCCACGCACGCGGCCGCCGCTCGATCATCTCGCGAGCGAGCAGTAAGCAAGGCAACAACAGCGCCACGAAGTTGCACCGCCACGCCCTGGGATGGGCCAGCGTCATGCCAATCAGGATCAGGGCTACTTCTACGGTCTCACACGCCCAAGTCCCGCCGGCCCGGCGCCACCACAGAACTGCGAAGCCCGCAGCTCCCAGGACCGCAAGAATAATCGGATAAAAACTGTGTAATCTACTTAAATTATCTTCGGAGTAGCACTGATGCCCGTTGCTGATTGGGGGCAGCCGGGCCAGCTGGGCCAGTAACGACTGGTTGCCTGGCCGGTAGGTCTGGATGGGTACTTGGGTGCTAGCCGTGTGTTCGATCCAATCGGCGTGGAGCTGCACGGTGCCGTTCCAGCCCACCCAAAGCGCTGGCGTGAGGAATAACAGCACGCTTCCCAGGGCCACGCCCGCCAGGCCGCGCGCATCCCGCCGAAGCAGCAGATAGGGGATCAGGAGTCCCGGCGCCAGTTTCAAGGCACAGGCCGTAGCCAGGCACACACCGCCCAGGAGACGGTATCCGCGGCGGCGCAGCACGGCCCAGCCCAGGCAGCCCAACACCACGAGCAAAGAGGCTTGGCCCACACGGAGCGTGGCCCAGAGGTAGGTGCCCATCGGTACCAGGGCCAGTCCGAGGATGCGCCAACGACATTGCCGGAGTTCGGCTTCCGGATAGGCCAGGCGGAGGGCCAAAGCCGAGCAAGCCGCCAAGGCGGACCAGTTCACGAGGAGCCAAAGACGACAGGCCCAGAGGTAATCCAGACGACCGAGGGGAATCAGGAGAAAGGGAAAGACCGGCGCATACGGGTAGACACCGAGCGGTCCATGTTCATCCACGGAGTAGGGTGTCTGGCCGGCCTGCACAGCTTGGGCGGCCCGGTAGTACGAGCCGAAATCGAGATCCATGCATTCCGGCTTGCCGAAGGTGCCCGCGAACGAGACCCCGACTGCAACCACCGCGAACGTGCCAGCCGACCAGGCAAACCAACGCGATAGCCACGAGACCGGATTGGGTCGTGCGGTGGCAGTCGAGGCCATGGTACGTTCTCCCACATGGAGAGAAGCCACGCGAGGGCGCACTGATTCAAAAAGGCTCAGTCGCGAGATTTCGTAGGCGTGGGCGGGTCGGACACTCCCTGCCTGCCCAGGTTGTCATATTTCATCTGCATATTCTCCCCGCGCACATCCTTCCAGAATTCAGCCCACTCCTTGTCGCTGTCCGAGGCACACCCGAAGCCGAAACACAGGGCGCAAAGCAGCACGCCGAGACGCCTCATGGCCTCACCTCCGCTGGCACTGGATGGGAAGATTTCTCGGTCCCCTATAGCGATTCCGGCTCACCGACACAACGGCAAGGTGTCGCGGAACCGTCCGGTAAGGGTGGAGTAGTTTAGGCCAAGAGCCACTGCCGAGGCGAGCGTCTAGTGCACCACATCGGCCACGTTGAATCCGCAAGCTTGGGCCACCATATCTCGGGCAGCCGCGCCGGACGCCTTTTCCCTCAATTAGCCGTCCTCCCAGATTCCAACCACGGGAGTCTGGAACACCGGTCCGATGCCCGGGACGTACTTGTCGAAATCGTCCTGTGTCTGGCACTGGTGAGCACTGAACACGTCCACGCGAAGCAGCCGATTGTCGTTTGATTGGCTGAGCAGCTGCTCCACGACATCCAAGAGCCGCAGGTCATGAATCGAGTAGGTAGCCACACCTATCAAAATGCGTCTTCCCGTAGAGCAAATAGTGTCTCCGGGCCGCCAGAGATGCAAATGGCTGCGCGCGGTCAACAGGGGGAACTGCCTCTCGGCCTGTCCCTGCTCAAGTGCCGGCCAGAGATCCGTTCGCAGCAGATCGGTAAAGGAAATCATGGCTTTGTGTAGACCACTTGGCCATTCCAGATTCACTCGAACGGGTGCTTGCATCTCAAGCCAACAGCCATTGCAAGAGCGCCTTCTGTGCATGCATGCGGTTGCCGGCCTGCTGGAAGACGATGCTGCGCTCGCTGTCGAGCACCGCGCTGGTCACTTCTTCGCCGCGGTGGGCCGGCAAGCAATGCATCACCCGGGCGTGTGGCGGCGCCTGGGCCAGCAGCGATTCATTCACCTGATAGTTGGCAAACTGCTTCAGGCGTTGTTCGCGCTCCGCCTCCTGGCCCATGCTCGTCCAGACATCGGTGTAGATCACATCCGCCAAGCCGACAGCATGCCCCGGCTCCCCATTCTGGAGCAGCTGGCCCTGCGGGACGCGCCGGCGGTAAATCTGCACGAACGGATCATCGAAGCCGAACCCCTGCGGTGACGCCAGGATGAAACGAACGCCGAGCTTGCCGCAGCACAGCGCCAGCGAACGAGCCACATTGTTGCCGTCACCCACAAACACCAAGGTGCGGCCGGTGACGTCGCCGAACACTTCCTGGATCGTCATGAGGTCGGCCAGAGCCTGGCAAGGATGATAGTAGTCCGACAGACCGTTGATCACCGGGCAGGTCGCATAGGCCGCGAACTCTTCCACGGTTTTGTGGCGGAAGGTGCGGAGGACCACCGCATCGACATACTGGCTCATGACGCGGGCAAAGTCGGGCACGCTCTCGCGCGAGCCGAGGCCGACCTCGTTGCCGCCCAGGAAGATGCTGGTGCCGCCCAGCTGGGCCATGGCTGTCTCAAAGCTGACCCGTGTCCGCAGTGATGGCTTCTCGAAAATCAATCCAAGCACGCGGCCTTGCAAGACG
>JBGQLF010000508.1:0-7266 GCA_041499985.1 Gemmataceae bacterium | reverse complement strand
CTCCCACGGCGGCTCGGTAGTCGAAGACGCGATGAAGACGCTTGCCTACTCGCGCTGGCCTCAACTGGCGGCCGGGATGCTCTTGGCGCTCCTGGTCGGCGAGTTCGTCGCGCCTTCGGTAGCACGCGCCGAGTGCGGGGATTACGTCCTCTTTGGCTCCAAACGAGCCGGCGCGGGCGGCCACGCTGCCCCGCCAGCCGCTCTGCCCCCTCTCGGACAGAACCACCCTATTGACCCGGCAGGTGGTCGAACTCCCTGCTCCGGCCCAATGTGCTCGCGCGGCTCCCTTCCTCCGTTGACACCGGTATCCACAACGCCGCCTACCGTCGAGCACTGGGGCTGTCTCACCGTGGTGCTCACCCCCAGTGAGCCAGACTCCAGGCCCCATCCCTTTGAGGGCAGCCTTCAGCAACTTCTCCATCCCGCTTCCTCGGTCTATCATCCTCCCCGCTAGTCCGATTCGCGTTTCATCAGCCTAACTTTGCTTGGAGCAAGGGCCGAGAACCGCTCGGGCGGCCATCGCTGTCTGTCTGACAATGGCTGACTCGTGATGCGCTGAATCCGAGTCCGCCGACCGACTGCCGGCGTGGACGCTTCCGCCGCCGTGTGCTTCCCCATACCGGGTCAAGGACCCGGCTTGGGCCCGCGCACCTTCTCTCCGCCTTTGCTCCTGGTCACCGCCGGGGACCGTACCCTGGCACCCGGATCATGCTCTGCTGTAGCCGCGCCGAATCTGTCCACAACGACTTCGTAGGGAGTTTCCGTTATGTCGCGTTCTCGGTCCGCTTTCACCTTGATTGAATTGCTCGTGGTCATCGCCATCATCGCGGTGTTGATCGGTTTGCTCCTGCCGGCGGTCCAGAAAGTCCGTGAGGCAGCCAAACGCTTAGAGTGCCAGAACAACCTCAAGCAGATTGGCCTGGCCCTGCACGGCTACCACGACGCCCTGGGATGCTTCCCTCCCAGCCGCATGTCTCCCGCGGGCACATCCTTGTCCGTCCACAGTCAAATCCTCCGGTGGTTGGAGCAAGACAACTTGTGCATGATGATGGCCATGAACAGTGGCTACAACGATGCCATGAACGCCGACGCTGGAGGGACGATCGTGAAAGTCTTCCTGTGTCCCTCCGACGGCCAGGCGCCGATCCCGTTCGGTTGGGCCGGCACGAACTATCGCGCCAATGACGGGACCAGCCTGGTCTACGGCTACGGTCCCAGTGATCCCAACGGGGTCAACGCGAAAATGCCGCCGCCCAATGGTGCCTTTTTCCTGGATAGCCGCTACCGCGTCGCCGACTTCACCGACGGCACCAGCAACACAGCGTTCTTCAGTGAGCATATCCTGGGCGACTTCAGCAACAGCATCGCTACCGAGCGCAGCGACACTTTCCAGCCAGGCACCTATCCCGCGACCGCGGACGACGCCCTGCGCGACTGTCAGAACATGGACTTCACCAACCTGCGCTTTCAGGGCACTTCCAACGTCGGTGCCCCGTGGATCCGCGGTTACCACTCGACGACGATCTACTACCACTCGGCCCCGCCGAACACGCGTTCTTGCATGTTCCCGTCGTTGCGCATCATGACAACGGCCAACAGCTATCATCCCGGCGGTGTCAATGTGCTGCTGGTGGATGGCTCGGTGCGCTTCGTGTCACAGACTGTGAACCTGGCGACCTGGCGGGCCCTGGGCACGCGCAACGGCGGTGAAGTCCTCACTAGCGACTAAACCACCTCCTGAAAATAGCTGTGTGTCGCATGGGCCCGCTTCGGGCGCTGCGTCCAGGAAGAAGGTCCCTGAGGAACCAAGCAAAAGGAGATGACGATGATGTCTAATTCTGCCAGAATCGTGGTTGGTCTCATCGTGGTGTCCGGCACGGTCGTCCGCGCGGATGAGCCGACCGCCACACCCCGACCCGTGCCGCTGACCCGGCCCGAGATGAAACAGTACCTCGAGGACTTGAAGGCGCGCAAGCCGCGCATTCCCCTGCCCGAGCTGACCGAGGCCGAAAAGGCCAAACTCGGCGACCGCGACGGGGGTTACGAGGGCCGGCTGCGCTCGCTTTACCTGCCTGCAAGCGAAGGGCGGGGCGGCCGCGAGTTCCTGGGCGAGCCCGATCCCAGCATGTCGCTGGACTACCGCTTCAAGACGATGTTGTTCTGGATTGTGTCCCGGACCAACAACTGCCAGTACTGTTTGGGACATCAAGAGTCCAAGCTCCTTGGGGCAGGCATGAAGGAGGATGAGATCGCGGCCCTGGATGGTGACTGGCTGGAGTTTACATCCGCCGAGCGCGCGGCCTTCGCCCTGGCCCGCAAGCTTACCCACGAACCGCATCATCTCAGCGACCTCGACCTCGATTCGGTTCGCAAGCATTACAAGGACTTGCAAATCCTGGAGATGATCCTCTCGGTCGCAGGGAACAATGCGATCAATCGGTGGAAGGAGGGCGTGGGCGTGCCGCAGTCTAGTAACGGTGGCGGCTTGGGGAGAAGGAGCGCGACCCCCGCGTCGCCGAACCGTCCCTCGTCGAGCCACACGTACTTAACGCCGACCTCGGAGATCTTCAAGACCAAGATCACCAAGGTCGCTCCGCTGGTAGTCCATGAGACGAATGGGGAGCCCACCCGCCTGACCGTCTGCAATCGTCCGCCGCTGGAAGCGCGCGGGGAGGTCGAACAGGCGCTGCAAGCTTGCCGGCAGCGCATGCCGCGCTTGCCGCTGGTGGACGAGGCCAAGGCGCGGGCACTCTTGCCGGCGGATTGGCCGCAAGGCCCGCTG
Organism: Gemmataceae bacterium; assembly: GCA_041499985.1. GTDB lineage: Bacteria > Planctomycetota > Planctomycetia > Gemmatales > Gemmataceae > JBGQLF01. The sequence goes on along the minus strand of JBGQLF010000508.1, from coordinate 4,484 downwards.
CCGCAGTGGGTGCGGCTACTGGCAAACTTCCCGCGCGACGGCCGGAGCCGCAGCGTCACCATTCGCACTGCCGAGGAAAAGGGCGATCTCAAGCCGCTCCTCAAGGCCCAGGTGAGCTGGATTATCGCCCGCCAGGACCGCGCCTGGTACGCGGCCGGCCAGGCCAAACGACGCCTTCAGGAATTGGGTTGGTCCCACGAGCAGATCTACCGGCTGGACGGTTCCTGGGAGGAGTTCGCGCCGGTCGACCGGGCCCTGTTCACGGTAGCCCGCAAACTGGCGGCAACGCCGGTGGTCCTGACAGACGCCGACGTCGCCGAAGCAGTGAAGCTAGCCGGGCCTCGGGACGTCGTCCAGCTCATCAGCTACACGACCAGTCGCGCGTCCTTTGACCGCATCACCGAGGCTGCTGGCCTGCAATTGGAGAAGTGATCTCGCCAAGCCAGGATTTGCGAGGAAAGCGACCCGGATCCAACGTAAGTAACAGTGGTTTGTGGGTTAGGATTCCGATCCTGACGAGCCCCGGTCAGGAGTGGAATCCTAACCTACCATCCTGGGCCACGGCCGCTGGTATTTCTGTTTGACAGTCCTGCCACTCTTCTCTATCATTGCCGATGGTAATGGGGCGAGAGTTTTTACATGATCCCTCCATCGTGCGCTTTCCGCTGGTCCACATCCGACGCCACGGGCTTGCCTGTCGCCCGAGCGAACGGTTATCCAAAAGGTTTCACCTGAGTGTCCCCTCTCCTGTGACGGCGTGTCCGGCCCTTTTCCGTCCCTGCCCCTGTCGCTGAACCACGGCTTGTTGTGTTGATCCGGCTCCTGGTTAGACCGTCCTGTTGACGGCGTTCCCAGCGTGTTCATTGGACTGTTCCGTTTGCTGGTGGCCCTGGCCAGCAAGCGGTGTTCTGTCCGGTGGAAAAAACTCGGAACGACTGGGATGCCTACCATGCCGCGCCCATGGGAACCCTGGGTGAGATGATGCCAAGCCCAACACCGCCGACGCGCTTCTGGTCCGATGCCCTGGGTTGGAATTTGCTGTCCTCCCTACCGCCGGAAGAACTGGCCGAGCAATGGGGGTTGCTCTGCGCTAGCCCGAATGGGGCTGTCGATGGCTCCCCAACCCACCTGCGGCAGGAGTTGCTTGCCTGGGCGCAGCAGGACGGAGAGGTTCGCCGCTGGATCGTGCACGCCTGGCGGGAGGCCCATCCGGACGTGGTCACGGCAACCGACCAGGTGCTGACCGAAGGCTTGACCCTGACCAACGTCCGCAGACTCGAGGGTTTTCCAGTTGAGGAGGTCTTGCTCGCCCTGCTCACGGACGAATTTGACGACGGCCCCGAACAGGCGCACGCCTTTGTGAACAGCGTACGCGGTGAGAGTCAGCGCCATGCCCTGCTGAGCGTCCTACAGCGTCTGCTGGGCAAGCGCGAGGTGGCTTCCCGGCGTCTTCAGGCCCGGGTGGTCATCCTGGGCGGACACCGCCGGGACGAAAGTAGGCTCGACCAGCGGCTGTTTGCGCGAAGTCCCTTTGCGGTTCGCTGGAAGACCTTTGAGAAGAAAGCCAGTGGGGGAGTCCTGCACAAAGCGGTGGTCACGGTTCTGCGCCACGCCGATGCAGCCCTGATCATCACGGGCATGGCCAGCCATGCGCTGATGCACTACGCCAAGGAATACGCTGAGCGCTCGGGCCTCCCGTGGAGATGCCTCACCAAGGCAACCGACAAGCAGTTGAAAGCGGCGCTGCACGAACTGTTTCCAGAGTTGACGATCGCTTGGAAGTAGAGCTCTAACGCTCCCAGGATACGAGGAATCGCCGTGGCACGACGTGTGGGCTTGTTCGGCCCTCGTGCTGCGAATAATGTCTCCTTGAATCGGAGGATGATTTCATGAGAGGACTTCGAGTCGCCACGAGTCTCGTGCTGGTGCTGCTCGTCAGTGGACTGCTGCTGGCGGGCGACGCGCCCAAGTCGAGCATCCAGCCCGGAGAACGGATCCCGGGGCCGTTCCATCCGCTGAACGTCACCGGCGCCAGCGCAGGCCAGAAGAACTGTTTGGTCTGTCAGAACGGGACCAACCCCGTCGTGATGATCTTTGCACGGGACTTAAGCGATCCCTTGACCAAGCTCATCGCCAAGGTAGATGCGGCCACAGGGCAGCACCGGGATTGCCAGATGGGCAGCTTTGTGGTGTTTCTCAGCGACCGCGAGGACCTGGACAAAAAGCTGAAAGAAGTCGGCGAGAAAAACCGGCTGAAGCACACGGTCCTGAGCATTGACAATCCCGGTGGCCCGCAGGGCTACAAGGTGGCGGCCGATGCGGACGTCACGGTGGTGCTGTACACCCAGCATCTCGTCAAAGCCAACCACGCCTTCAAGAAAGGCGAGCTGAAGGAGCAGGATATCGACACGATCGTTGCGGATGTGTCGAAGATTCTACCTCAGAAGTAAGGAAGCGTTTGCCTGGCACCACCCGGAAGTGCCTGAGGGCAACATCGCCCGGTTGCCCGCCCGCGCTTCCAGGTGGTGTTGGTAGACGCGCCGAGCAGGTTAGAAGACAAACGGCATGTCGAACCCGAGCCAACCGCGCCGTTCGGCCTCGCGGCGGCACGGTTGGCCGTTTCGCAGGATGGGACTACCTGCCACCCGGAGGTCCTCCGCGTCTTGACTCTCCAGCACTGTTGGGTGTCGAGTAACTTGTCGCCGGATCGTCGCCACTCTGATCAGGGATTCACTCTGGGTGCACAATCAGCCCATCGGCACCAATCGGTTGCAGAATGCTGGACTCACGGAGGGGCGATCTGTAAAATGGCCTGCCGATGGAAAGCACCTTGGTGCAACTAGCTTTGTCCCATGCCCTCAGCGCGATGGAATCACCGTTGGCGACGCCTCGTACGCAAGCTCCTGGTCGGCTTCGCGCTCGTATGCTATTTTGCCACGGCCGTCGGTTTTCCGCTTCCCGCCCTCTCCCAGAAGGATTCCAGCCAGGCGTTCCCCTGTCAGTATCACGCCTGCGGCTGTCGGAATGCGGAAGCGTGCTGGCAACACTGCTGCTGTTTCAGTCCTGAAGAACGATTGGCCTGGGCGCAGTCCAACCACATCGAACCACCTCCTGACGCCGAGCCAGCCATTATCCAGGGATGGCACGCGGTTCGCCTACGCGATCAGGCCGAGGGGACGGCAACACCAGCTCCCGACTGGGCTCGCTGTTCCCTCCACAAGAGTACGAATACCCCTTCCCGGCAGACATCCAAAGCCTGTTGTGCCGATCAGCCGAAGCCAGCCGGCGGCAGCCATGCAGCGCCGCCGCAGCGTGCCAAGGATTCCCCGCCTGCATCTCCGATTCGGCTGCGCTGGGCCTCGGGTTTGGCCGCGCTGCGCTGTCATGGCTTGAGTACCTTCTGGGTCAGTTCCGGAGCCGTGCTGCCACCGCCTTCCCTTGTTTCCTGGGAGCCTTTCTGGCCTTTGGTGACTTCGCTCGCGCATCGCGATGCTGCCCCACTCTCCCTGCGGTTCCGTCCCCCCGATCCCCCTCCCCGTTGGTCTGGCGCTTGAACCGACGGCGTCCCGACAGACTCTCCGTCCCATGCCCTGTCCCTGAGGGCTCTCCGCGCTGGAAGCGGCCCGCAGAAAGTCCGCACGTTGCATTGCGGTCGTAGCGGTCCTGCGCCGTGGCGGTGCCTGGTGCGGGCAGGACAACCCGTCGTCCCCCGTTTCGCCTGTCCCCTCGAACCTAGGCGTGGGTTTTCCCCCACGCTGCCATGAGGATTGCGCCATGAACAACCGGAAGGCCTTTACGCTGATTGAACTCCTGGTGGTGATCGCGATCATCGCCGTCCTGATTGGGCTCCTCCTCCCGGCCGTGCAGAAGGTGCGCGAGGCGGCTGCCCGCCTGAGGTGTAAGAATAATCTCAAGCAGATCGGCATTGCTTTGCACAGCTACCACGACCGCATGAACACCTTCCCCCCCGGTTACAAAACCAACGTCGCCCCCGACAACTCCGACCTTGGCCCCGGCTGGGGCTGGGCGGCCTTGCTGCTCGAGGACCTGGAGCAGGGCAACCTCAAGCAACGCATTCGCTTCGACCTCCAGATCAGCGATCCGGTCAACGCCCAGGTCCGCGTCACGCTGCTGCCGGTGTTCACCTGCCCCTCCGAGGTCAAGACCGGCACGTTCCTCGTGATCGACTCCGGAGGCAACCCGATCTGCGATGTGGCCCGGGGCAGTTACGTGGCCATGAACGGCGTCCTCGGCGTCAGCGACCACGCCTTCGACAATAACGGCGTGTTCCTGCGCAACCGCACTCTGCGGGTCGCCGACGTCCCGGACGGGCTGAGCAACACGCTCTTCGTCGGCGAGCGCTGCACCAACATGTCGAGTACGACTTGGGCGGGAGCGGTGACGGGCGGCGTTGTGCCCGCCCAACGTTACCCCGACCCGGCAGACCAGTTGGCCAACGCGGAGGCAGCCGCGGCGCTGGTGCT
>JBGQLF010000507.1:0-7266 GCA_041499985.1 Gemmataceae bacterium | reverse complement strand
TCGAGGCGGGCGACGCGCCGGAGTGGGGCGACGTCTGGGACCACACGGCGGTCGATGCGGAGCACCGGCTGCTGCTGGCAGTGTTGCCGGGCAAGCGTACCCTGGAGAACTGTCAGCGGATCGTTCAGGCGGTCCAGCAGCAGACCGCCGGCAGGACCGACTTGTTGCTAACCAGCGACGAGCACGCCCCTTACGCCACGGCGATCGAGGAAGCCTACCACCAGCTCGTGCCGGTGGCCAAGCGCCCGGGTCCTGGTCGGCCGCCCGAGCGCCAAGCGGGTCCTGCCGCCGGAACTCTGCTACGCCACGGTGTGTAAGCAGCGGCAGCAAGGCCGGGTGGTGGAGGTGCGGCGGACGGTGGTGTTCGGGATGGCCTGTGTGCTGGCGTTGCTGCTGGGGCGGTCCCAAGTGAGCAAGACGATCAACACCGCGTTCGTCGAGAGGAACAACGGCACGGACCGGCGGCAGAACGGCCGCAAGCACCGCAAGACCTACGGGTTCTCCAAAGACGCAGCCACCCACGATGCAGCAACTTATTTCATCGGTTATAGCTAGAACTTCTGCTGGGCGGTGAGAACCTTGGACATCAAAGACGAGGCGGGGAGCAGACAGCACCGCACGCCGGCGATGGCGGCAGGGCTGGCCGACCATGTCTGGACGCTCCAGGAATGGCTGACCTACCCCGCCAAACCTTGTTAGCTATCCTCACCCACCACGCAGAGAAGCCGTCCGCCAACAAGGATGGTTCCTGCACGTCGGCAGGGGACAGAACATCCGCACCGCGGACCTGCCGCTGCCCTACACGAAGCGGATGGCCCACTACTTCCTGCAGGCCCCGGCGGATCTCACGGTCGAGGCGGGGCTGCGCTGGGGCCAGATCCACGCACTCGGCGGCTCGGAGCGGCTGGTGCGCGCGGTGATCGGCACGCGCCCCGGGACCGACTTCCAGAACGAAGAGTTCTGGGTCACGGTACTCCAGTTCTTCATCGCGAACCCGATGCTGGATTCGGCCCACGTCGGCCCGATCATCGACTACATCCACCAGCAGCGGTTCGTTGCGCAGGACGTGTTCGTCGCCCCCGGCGTCGTCGAACGGCGAGGCCCCGCGCAACCGAACTTCACGATGAGGGGTCGCACGCCTGCCTCGCTGCTGCGGCAGGTTGAGGCGTGGCGCCGCACTCTGGCGAAGCGGGAGCAGCCGAAAGCAGAATGGCCCCGGTCGCGGATTGATGCCTTCGAATTTGTGGAAGGAGCCGAACGAGGCGGCAGGCACTCTGAAGATCTGGACGCTCACCGAGCTGCTCAGCACCAAAGCGCTCGTCGCCGAGGGGAGGAAGATGAAGCATTGCGTCGCGACCTACGCCCACTCCTGCGCGAGCGGAGCGTGCTCGATCTGGACCCTCGAAGTCGAGACGTTCGAGGGACGCGCGAAGGTTTTGACCGTCGAAGTCCAAAACCGAGCGCGGCTGATCTGTCAGGCCCGAGGCAAGTGCAACATGCGGCCAGGAGAGGAGCACCGTGGCATCCTGCGCCGCTGGGCCGAGAACGCGGGATTGCACTTGGCGAATTACGTGTGATCGGCGACGACGCTCGTTTCACTCCGATGGCGGCGAAGCTGCCGACCGCTCAATGGCATGCTATCCGGTGGTAGACAACCGCGTGGCGCAGACCTGCGTCAGCGACTCAAGTGCTCCACTGCTAAGGCAACTCTCCTCCGGATTATTTCTCTCCCAAAGTGCTCTTGCGCCCGATGCAGTAGAGCGCCCGGTCCGAGCGCGAAAAGATCTGACCCGCCGACGGCATCAGGGAAGCGCGGAACACCTCATCGCCACTGGTGTGAAGATCATTGCGGGCGACGAGCTTCATCGTTGGCCCTGGCTCCAGCGCGTACGTTGTGCCTTCATCGCTCTGGTAGTAGGCCAGTCCGCCGGCCGCGATGGGCGACGAACTGAACTTGCCGTTCAGCCGTTCCTTCCACAGCTCCTTGCCGCTTTTGGCCTCATAACAGGTGGCCACGCCACCCATGTCGGTGACCAAAACATATTCGCCAATCACGATGGGCGAGGGTTGATCGCGGCCGCCGCGCCGCGGCGTGTGCCAGGCCATGTGGGACTTCGTCACGTCGCCTTCGCCACCTGGTCGGACGGCGTAAAAGTCGCCCCGCAGGCCATTGACCATGAAGAGCAGGCCGTGATCCGGCGTCGCCGTCGGTTCGCCGCGGCCGATGAAGCTCTTGCAGAACCACAACGGCTTGCCCGTGGCCGGGTCGTACGCCGTCACCGCCTTCGCGCCGTTGAGCACCAGCTCTGCGCGGTTGCCGGCCTGCACCAGCACCGGCGTGCTCCAGCCGCCGTTCTCGGGTACATCGCGCGGCGTCCGCCAGACCTGCTGGCCCGTCCGCTTGTCCAGGGCGATCAGGAACGCTTCGTCGTCCGCATCACAGTTCTGAATGACCAGATCGCCGACGATAATGGGGGACGCCGCCGTGCCCCACGGCCCGGCGAACTTGCCCAAGTCGCGCGACCAAAGCGGTGTGCCGTCCACCCGGAACGTGTGGAGGCCGCCCTTGCCGAAGAAGGCGACGACATGCTCGCCGTCGGTGGCACAGGTCGGCGAGGCCCAACCGTTCATGGCGTGGCTCTTCTCCGGCGTGCCCTTCCAGGCGACGTGTTCCCACAAGAGCTTGCCGTCCTTGCGGTCCACGCAGAAGACGACGCGCTGCTTGCCGTCCTCCAGCGCCGTCGTGAGGAAGATGCGCTCGCCCCAAAGGACCGGCGACGACTGCCCCCGTCCCTTGAGTGGTGTTTTCCAGACGACCGACTTCCCATCCCACTGGACCGGCAGCCCCTGCTCCGCGGAATGACCGTCACCGGTCGGCCCGCGCCACTGCGGCCAATTGGCATCCGCCGCGAGCAAGGGGACCGCGAAGCACGCTGATATCGGTAACAACCAGAGTCCGAAGCGCATGGCACATTTCCTTCGTGGGCAAACGGAGATGGCGCGAATGGTCGCGCTCATTATAGTGAGACCCGGACACCATTCGGGATTTCTGGCGAAACACCATTGCAGCCCTCTCTCCAGCAGCGTAGTGTCAGCCTGCGGCGTCAGACCCGGGCCCCACAAACGCTCAGCGAGTTTTCAGCTGATCTTGAGGTAGCGCCTATGAATCGCAGCGTACTCATCTTCCTTACTGGGGTGTTTCTCTCTAGTCCCGCGCTCGCCCAGGAGGGCATCCGCGCCGGCGCCTATGCGATGAACGTCACTCCGGCACGCTTCCCTATTTCCGTCAACGGTGGCATGGCGGATCGCCTCGCTAAGTCAGCCCATGATCCCCTCCATGCCCGTTGCCTGGTTCTCGATGACGGCCGGGAGAAACTCGTTCTGGTTGTCGTCGATAGCTGTATGATCCCGCGCGAGCTGACTGACGCGGCCAAGGCAAAGGTCAAAGCCACGTTGGGGATCCCGCCCGAGCAGATCTGCATCTCCGCCACCCACACGCATAGTGCGCCGACCCTCACCGGCGTCTTCCAGAGCGATCCGGACAAGGAGTATGTCACCTTCCTGACCGAGAAGATCGCCGCCGGGATCGAGAAGGCCGTGCAGCGCCTGGAACCGGCGGAGGTTGGCTTCGGCGTGGGACGCAATGCGGACCAACTCTTCAACCGCCGCTGGAAGGTAAAGCCTGGCTCGAAACTCCTGACCGATCCGTTCGGCAAGGGCACCGATCAGGTAAAGATGAACCCCGGCTACAAGCACCCCGACCTGATCGAGAACGGTCCGACTGACCCGGAGATCGCCATCCTGTCCGTCCGCACACTCGCCGGCAAACCTCTGGCCCTGTTCGCCACCTACGGCTTGCACTACGTCGGCGGCAATCCCGACGTGTCGGCCGACTACTATGGCGCCTTCGCCGAACGGATCAGCGCCCTGATCGGTGGCCAAGCAGACGGGTTCGTCGCGGCCATGGCGAACGGGACCTCCGGCGACGTCAACAACGTCAATTACGCGGCGGCCGCGCCCAGCAAACGCCAACCGGGCGAGCAAATTCGCGTCGTCGCCGAGAGCGTGGCTCGCTCCACCCTCGACGCCTACAAGAAGATCCAGCATCAGAAAGACGTGACGCTCACCTCGGCCCAGAAGGAGATCGAGCTGAAAGTCCGCAAACCCAACGCCAACGAAGTAAGCCGCGCTCGCGACCTCCTGGCGGACCACAAGGAGCAAAAAGTGCTGGTCGGTCAGCCCGCGATCTATGCCCGTGAAACCGTGCTCTTGGCCGACTATCCCGATACGGTGAAACTCATCCTCCAGGCCCACCGTGTCGGCGACGTCGGCATCGCCACGATCCCCTGCGAGGTGTTCGCCGCCATCGGTCTGGATATCAAGGCCAAGAGTCCTCTGAAGCAGTCCTTCACCATCGAGCTGGCCAACGGCTATAACGGGTACCTGCCAACACCCGAAGAGCACAAACTCGGCGGCTACGAGACCTGGCGAGCCCGGTCGAGCTATCTGGAAGAGAACGCCTCGACCGAGATCGTCAAGACGGTGTTGGAATTGCTGAAGCGGACGGCACGTTGACGGCGACGCCGGCACCTTCACGGCCTGGTTTCGCTGGACGATCGTGTTCGTTCGGCTGCGATGGCACGCCTCAAGTTGATACAGCGGCCATCATGTCCCAAGGGGGGTACGCCGACGTGCATCGCCCCTACCCAGCAACCCTCAAGGATAGGTGGCCGTAAAAGCACTTTGGCCAGTATCGCTCACCGGCCGCCGTTCCATGCTCGATCATGTTTCCTCTTCCTTCCTCCCTGGGATTAGCGGCGAGCTGCCGCTGCAACGCGCTCCGCCGCCAGTTCACGCGGGTAGCGTGGCACCGCGCGGCGCGGCTGACGGAGCCTTCTTCATCCAGTGTTCTTCGTGTAGAACTTGGGATTGGCTCTGATGCTTTGGGCTGTGCCGCCAGAGGTGTCTTCTTGGAGTACTCCGCTGCTACCAACTCTTCCTTACGGCCCACAGTCTCCTTTGCCTGGGCTGGCTCTTGGGCCACGAGCACGACGCGAAAGCCATACTCATGGCTGCGGTTCCTGGAAAGGCGCCTGAGGCGCCGGGCAGCGCGGCAGTCACCAGGCGCCGCACCGAGCGAGCCACCGCGGAGCACGCGGAACGAGCCGGCTGGGGGTTCTTGGGGATCCTGTTTTGGGCTGTTTTTGTAATAATCACCGTTGTAGTGATCCCGGCACCACTCCCAAACGTTTCCATGCATGTCATGGAGTCCAAAACTGTTCGGCTTAAAGGATCCCACCGGGGCGGTGAAGGGATAGCCATCATCCCACCCAACCCGGGCAAACCAATCCGTGAGAATCCGCTTGAGCTCCTGATTCCTGATCCTGGAGTAGTCCAACCTGGTCTTCAGGCTCTGATCGGCGATGTTGGCGACCCCCCTCAAAGTGTCCTCGCTGTCGCCACCATAGAAGCGGGTCCGGGTGTTGGCCCGACAACTGTATTCCCACTCAGCCTCCGTGGGCAAGCGGTATGTTTTGCCCTCCTTTTTGCTCAACCAGTCGCAAAAGGCTACCGCATCGTTCCACGTGACGTTCACCACGGGGTGCTCCTCGCTCTGCTCGAAACCTGGATCTCGCCAAGAATACTTAGCGCTCCATCCCTGGAAGAAGTTGCTGGCCGCGTCGTAACCCATCCCACCCTGACCGTCCTTCTCCGGCTGGGCTTGGTAGCCTGTGTCCTCCACAAACCTACGGAACTGCCCGCGGCTCACTTCGTACTTGCCGAGGTAGAATGACTTGGTGATCTCTACTTCATGCTGTGGCTTTTCGTCATCCCTCGCTTGGTCGTCGGAGTCTGGAGATCCCATGAGAAACTTGCCTGACGGAATCAGAACGAGGTCCATGCCAATGGAGTTGCGGATCTGTGCTGGAGAGCTTCGTGGTGGAACAGTCATTTTCTCCGTCGGCCATAGGGACAGGATGCTGGCCACTACCAAGCTGCCCATCAGCAAGAGCAGGCCGGCCACTGCGCCCCACCGCCAAAATAGCTTCTTCTGCGGCTCCAGCGTCCGACAATCTCGCAACGCGTTGACGAATGCACTACAACTCGGCCAACGTTTGCTCGGACTTTTGGCCAATGCACGCGCCACCACGGGCCGTTCCGCCTCGGGCAACATGGTTAGATCAGGCGAGCGGCGAAGATGTCCTGCCATGACTTGGGCGGCATTCCCCTCGAACGGCAAACGACCGCCACGCAGCAGGCAGTAGGTAACGGCCAAGGAATACTGGTCGGAGTGGCGATGCGTCTTCCCATCGAAGAACTCCGGAGCGGCATAGGCCGGCGTCAGGCTACCCGTGTGTCCCGTGACGGTGTGCGTGAGAAATCGAGCCAAGCCGAAGTCAGCCACCTTGACGCTTCCGCCGACCAGGAGCAGGTTTTGTGGCTTGATGTCGCGGTGCTGGATGCCGGCGATTTCGTGGCCTTTCCTGGTATGCCGTGGTTCATTGAGGAAGTCGATGCCCTTGGCTGCTTCCGTGAAGTATTCGAGCAATTCCGATCTAGGGATGCCAACCAGCTTCTGAGCCCTCACCTCTTCCAAGCGATCGAGGAGAGTGCAATCGGCCAGCTCCATGGCAATGATGAGAGAGCCGTTTTGCTGCCAGGCACTGAATGTCGAGAGTAAGTTGGGGTGGCGAATATCTTTGATCACGTCCAGCGCATGCGCTTCAACCGTTCCCGCCTTTCCTACCAGTTTCACGAACTTGAGGGCCACTGCAAAACCGCCCGGACCGATCGCTTGCCAGACCTCGCCAAAGCCGCCTTGGCCGAGCCGGTTCACCAGGTGATATCCAGGAACCGGCTCCATGCCAGCCTTCCGCGATTCGTCAGCGACGGTGGCTTCCGGCGTGTCGTTGTTGCGCACACCGCCGGTGTCGGAGCGCGAGCTCTTGCCGGACCCAAGCAGACGGTCCATTGCTTGCATGGCCTGGATGCGGACCTTGGCTGCCTCCAGCAACTCGGGACGGTCGCGGCACAGTTCCTCAGCGGAGATAGGATGGCCTTCTGCTTGGGCTGCTTCCCATTGATCCAGCAACTCTTGCAGCGATTTGTTTTCGGGCATTGCCTACTCCCTAAAACGACCTCAGGCGAGGAGATCATCCTCTTGCAGCTCCTGATACAGTGCCAAGCGCGCTGACCGCCAGCGTCGTTTCACGGTCCGGTCGGAAATCCCCAAGGCCATTGCGACTTCCTTCTCGGTCATGCCTT
>JBGQLF010000506.1:0-7267 GCA_041499985.1 Gemmataceae bacterium | reverse complement strand
GGCAGGCAGGAACGACACATGAGAAGGCGAACCTGCTGGGGGCACGATGCCCACCGAGGTCCCGGCAAGCTGCGATCGCTCGCGTTGGCCGGCTGCATGGGCGCGGTCTTGTTGACGAGCGGCTGCGTCACGACCGGCCCAATGGACTATATCCGCAATGGCTTCAAGGTGGGGCCGAATTACTGTCGGCCGCCGGCGCCGGTGGCCGAAGACTGGATCGGAGATCACGATCCCAACATTCTGAATCGCCACCTCCAAGATTGGTGGGGCGTCTTCAACGACCCCGCGCTCAACACCCTGATCGACACGGCGTACGACCAAAACCTGACTCTGCGCGTCGTGGGCACACGGGTCCTTCAGGCCCGGGCCCAGCAGGTTATCGCGACGGGCAATTTCTTCCCGCAGACCCAGCAAGCGACGGGGCAGTATAGTCGCGTTAACCTCAGCCCGAACGAGCCAAATAACCCGACCGTGCTTGGTCCAGCGCTCCAGGTCATCGAAAACCGTCTCGGCATCCCCTCGACGGGGAGTGCCTTCACCAACTTCTTTTCGGACTGGACCGCTGGCTTTAACCTGAGCTGGGAGCTCGATTTCTGGGGCCGCTTCCGCCGCAGTATCGAGTCCGCCAACGCCAGCCTGGATTCGTCGGTCGAAAACTTCGATTCCGCGCTGGTGACCCTGCTGGCCGACGTGGCCACAAGTTATGTGCAATTCCGCGTGGCCCAGCAGCGGATCAGGATCGCGCGCGACAACGTCCGCATTCAGGAAGGCGTCCTGGCCCTCGTCGAAGAGCAATTCAAGGTGGGCATCAATAAAGTAACCCAGCTCGACGTGGACCAGGCCAAGACGGTCCTGGAACAGACCCGCTCCACCATCCCCGCGCTCCAAATCACGCTTGGGCAAGCGAACGATACGCTCTGTGTTTTGCTCGGTATCCCGCCCCGGGATCTGGAGCCCGAGCTCGGTCCGGGACCGGATCTCAACGCCGAACCGCTGCCGACCCTTCCGACCTGGGTCGCCGCGGGCATCCCGGCCGACTTACTCCGGCGGCGCCCCGACATCCGCAGCGCCGAGCGCCAGGTGGCGGCCCAGAGCGCTCAGATCGGTGTTGCGGAAGCGGATCTCTACCCCACCCTCTTCATCAACGGCACCCTCGGTTACGAAGCGCAGGACCTTTCCAAACTGTTCGAGTCGCGGAGCTTCCTGGGAACCATTACGCCGAACTTCAAGTGGAACATCTTGAACTACGGCCGAATCGTGAACAACGTGCACCTCCAGCAGGCCCGCACGCAGGAGCTGATTGCGACCTATCAGAACCAGGTACTGACGGCGGCCCAGCAAGTGCAGACCGCCCTACGAGGCTTCTTGCGGTCCCGGGAACAGGCCGAGAACCTGGCCCGGAGCGTGACCGCCGCCGTGGCAGCCACGCAGGTTGGCGTCCGACAGTACAAAGCCGGCACCGTCCCCTTCAACACCATCTTCAATCTGGAAACCACGCAGGCGCAACAGCAGGATAACCTGGCCGTGGCGCAGGGCAACATCGCCCTCAACCTGATCAACGTCTACCGAGCCCTCGGGGGAGGCTGGGAGATCCGTACGCAGAAAGACTCTTGCGGCGCAGGGCCGATGTCTTACCTGCCAGGGCCAGCCGAGCCGCCGGCCACTTCTGGTCAAGAGCTGGTACCGGCGCCAATGCCCCCTGCCGAATTCAAGTAGTCCACTACCCTTCAACTCAGCCGAGGGGGAGGGAGTCTTGTGAGTTGGCCAGCGGAGAAGGGATCTGATGAGACGCCATATGTGGGTTTTGGCATTCGCCGTCGCTCTGCTCACGAGCAGTCAGGGACTTGGCACCGAGCCTGGGTGTTGTGAGCCATCCCTGGACGGCTTCCTCTCGCGGATAGGCCCCCTCGGGGGTTGGCACCCCTACGGTGGCGGCCTGCTGCACTGGTGGCCTCCTCATTGTTTTCCCTGCTGCGGTGCCCCGGACGACTATTGCCGCAAGCCACTGCCCCGGGTCTGCTGGCCACCCTACCCGGCCTACTACCAGTGGGGGCCGCCGGAGCTCGGTTGTCAGCCGAGCAATGGCTCCGGGGCTTGTAACAAACCGGAGTAAGAACGGGCGACAATTGACCAGCGGTGGTACAACTCGCAACGGCAAACCCTGCGCCTGATTGCGGCTCGCCTGGAAGTAACTTTCCTGTCCATCTTCATCTTCGCCTTGGTGCAAAGCGAGCACGTTGACTTGGGCGTGGTGGACGTCCTGCGCGAGCAGACCTATGACGTTCGCGCCCGGCGGCGCGAACAGGCGATGGCGTTGGCCTAGAGCTTGCCGGTCAAGCTGCTCTTTCCCCTGGTCAACTGCTTCTAGCCCGGCATTGCCGTGTTCACGCTGGGACCCATCCTGTACCAGTTCGTCCGCTACGACAACACGCCCGTCCAGAGCGTAGGACGGCCTTAACGGCTCGGATGGACGGGCGTGAGGGGGATGAAGGAGAGTCGGCTCAAGTTAACCTTCTCGGCGAACACGTGCGGGGGATCCGTAGCGTGAACCGTCCGGGAGAGGTATGCCCGATGCTTGTCCGGAGTCCTCGATGGACACGCGCTCGGCTCTCCCCGTGCGGGGCGATGCGTTGCACGCCGTTCATTGGCTTACAAGCGCCGTGCAAGGCAATCGGAAGACGGAATTCCTTACCTGCCAAGAAGTTGCGGGCGTGGTAGACCTTGGTTTGCATTACTTGCACACACAGGTCCTGTGCAAGGCATTGCTGCCATCAGCGTGAAAACCAATCTGCTCCGCGCCTCCTGGTGGAATTTCGTGTGGGTTGCGGGTGCCTGTTCCTGGCTGAGCCAGGCTGGGCACGGTCCACTGCTTGCGCTCGTCGGTGGGTAGCAAGTTTGCCTCCAACCCGGCCGACCGTCTCTCGAAGTCGATGCACGACGGTCGCGGTCAGGATCCTTACTCTATTGTCCACTACTTCGTACTCTCACAAACGAGCGGACGCTGGAGTGTGAAGGGCGAGGGCGGTAACTCCCATCCCCGTGCAGGTTCAAGTCCTGCCTCCGGCATCATGGTGCGCGTGAAGCAATCGGTGCAGCGGTTGCCGGCTGAGGACTGGCAGGCCCTGGTGCTGGAACTGGATCCTGGGAACTGACGTATCCAGCGAGTCTCTAATGAGGATGGCACAAGATGGCTAAGCGCACGCAGAAAGCTGTCCGAGCCTCGGTGAAGCCGGGAGAAGTCGGACCGCCTCTGGATTATGGTATCCCATGGTGCAATCACGGATTGCACCATGGGCGCAATCCGTGATTGCACAATTGGGATTGACGTCTGCTGTTGCGTCCCGTGTCCCCGCTTTCCGCTGGAAAAGGAGCGACGGGTGTTGTATTATGTGTCAATAGCCGAACGGGTAAACGGCCCCTTTGGGCCCAGCTCTCCCTCTCTTCCGGTGCAGGTATGATCGATGCCATTCTTGCCTGGGATATGGAAGACGATCCAAAGGGCAATGTCCAGCACATCGCCGCGAACGGGATCACCCTGGAGGAAGTGGAAGAGGTGGTCCTCAATGAAAACAATCCCGTTGGCGAGAGCCGGTCGAGCGGTCGGCCCATGGCCTTCGGCGCAACATCCACCGGGAAACAAATCGCCGTGGTGTGGGAACAAGCTCTGGACAATCCGCTGATTATTCGTCCTGTCACCGCTTTCGAAGTGGAATAGGCAAGGTGTATGACCATGGCCAAAAAAACGCAGCGTATTCACCGCCCCCGAAATCAAACTCCCGAGCAAGAAGCGGCGGAGCAGGCCCTCCGCCAGCGCCTCCTGCAGGAAAAACCAAGCCTGCAAGAGTTGGTGGATCGTGGCGACATCGAACAGGTCTTTACGATGGGGGAGTACTGGGAATTGTGCAAGACCTTCGCGGGCCTGAAAGCCCTGCGCGAACAGCAAGGCTTGAGCCTATCCGACTTGGCCGAGCGCACCGGCATGGACCGTGCCATGATTAGCCGCCTGGAAAATGGCCAAATCGACAATCCCACCATCGCTACCGTATCCCGCTACGCCAAGGCCCTGGGCAAACGGGTCGTCGTCAGTCTGGTGGATGCAAAGGAGGTATAAAAGCGGGGGACTCGGATCGATCTGTTGCTTTACAATCAGCGGCTCCAATGCCTGGTGGCTCTGGATCGGATCCTGGGCCGTTTTCGCCACGCATATGCCGGAGCGGTGAATTTCTACCTGAACTATCTCAAGGCCGAGGAGATGGAAGCAGGCGAGAACCTGCCGATTGGCATCCTCTTGTGCTCGGAAAAGAACGAGACGCACGTGGAATACGCCCTGGGTAGGATGAGCAACCTCCACGACGTCCTTCGGGTGGTTCACCTGGTCCCCGTCAGCCGCCTTTCGGTAGGTGCACGTCCGGCTTGGCCCAGGCGTTCAGGTGCAGCACCGGGTTCGGCGGGATTGCCGCCATTCAGGACGCCGGCGAATCGATACCCGCGGGCTTACTCCAGAAGATGTAGTCGGTATCGACGGCCTGCCCACCCAAGGCCGCGACTCGTCCACAGGTCGGGGGCCCGAGACCAGGTCTGGCAGGCCGTGGTCAGCGAGGTCCTCCAACGCGACCTGGCCAGGGTCCTGCCCCACGTTCAGGGTGGTGGCCGGCCGGAAGGTGCCGTTGCCGTTGCTGAACGGCACGCTGGCAAAATCATTGGGCTCTTCTCCAAAGCGTGTGGGTAAAACTCGGTCTGAGCTAGGGTTGTCGTGGCCATTTTTCCAGGGTTTTCGGCATTTCCTGGGGCGAGGAAACCTGGCATGATTTCTGGATGCGAAAACCTCTGCGGCTTCCAGACACGTATCGGTTCCCCGGCTTCCGGCCGCAAGCGACCGTCCGGGGCATCTTTGGCGACCCCAAGGCGCGCATCGTTTCCTTGCGCCGCCTCCGAAAAAAACGACCTGTGGCAGCTGTGGGCAGTCCCATCGAGCTTTCTACGACCACAAGGTCCGCCGGGTCCGCGACCTGTCCTGTGGCGACACGCGCGTGTACCTGGAGGTCGAGGTGCGACGCGTCTGCTGCAGCCGGTGCGGCGCCGTGAAACAGGCGAAGCTGCCTTGGTTGGCCGACAACCCTTTCTACACCAAGCGCTTCGCCTTCTACGTGGGCCGACGCTGCCGCAGCTCGGCGATCCGCGATGTGGCCCGGGAGTTGCACCTCGATTGGAAGACGGTCAAGGCGCTGGAGATGGAGTACATGCGCGAGCAACTCCGTCGCGCGGGGACGCCCGCCCCCACTGTCATCGGCATCGACGAGATCGCCATCCGCAAGGGGCATATCTATCGGATCGTGGTCAGCGACCTCGTGCGGGGGCGGCCCATTTGGTTCGGCGGTCACGACCGGTCCGAGGCGAGCATGGATCTCTTCTTCGCCTGGCTGGGCCCCCGGAAATGCCGCGAAATCCGGCTGGCCGTGATGGACATGTGGAAGGCGTTCCGCAATGCGACGCTCAAGCCCGGCCACGCGCCTCAGGCCGGCATCCTGTACGACAAGTTCCATGTGCTGAAGCACTTGAACGAGGACTTGGACAAGGTCCGCAAGAGCGAGTATGCCCGGCTGTCGGGGCAGGATCGCCGTTTCATCAAGGGCCAAAAGTACACGTTGCTGTCGCGCTGGGCCAACTTGTCCCAGGAAGGGCGTCAATCCTTGAAGCAGCTGTTCGCGGCCAACCGGCGGCTGAACAAGGCCTACCTGCTCAAGGAGATGTTCGGACAGTTGTGGGACTACCACAAGGAAGGCTGGGCGCGGCGGTTCTTCGACAAATGGAAGGCAGCCTTGCGGTGGCAGCGCCTCAAGCCCTATGAGAAGTTCGCACGGATGGTGGAGTCGCATTGGGATGGCATCGCCTTGTATTGCCAGGAGGAAAACAAAGTCGCCCTGGGGTTCGTCGAAGGAGTCAACAACAAGATCCGCGTGATCCAGCGCCGAGCCTATGGACTCCGGGACGAGGAATACCTACGGCTCAAGGTCCTCACGTGCATGCTCCCGGAGATCTGAAACCGCCCCAAACCACCCACACGCTTTGGAGAAGAGCCCAAAATCATTGTTTAGGTTGGTGACGGCCAGGTGCTTCAGGCCGTCAGAGTAGTGGCCGGCCGGAAGGTGCCGTTGCCGTTGCTGAACAGCACACTGACGGTGTCGCGGCCGCTGACGAAGTCGGCGACGGCCAAGTCCTGATAGCCGTCGTTATTGAAGTCCCCCACCGCGACCGCGACTGGGTACTGAGCCTGCCCCACGTTCAGGGTGGTGGCCGGCCGGAAGGTGCCGTTGCCGTTGCTGAACAGCACGCTGACAGTGTTGCTGCCAGAGTTGGCCACGGCCAGGTCCTGATAGCCGTCGTGGTTGAGGTCCCCAATCGCGACCGATGCGGGGTACTGGCCCACCGGGAGGTTCACGGCGTTCCGGAAGGTGCCGTTGCCGTTGCTGAACAGCACGCTGACGGAGTTGCTGCCATAGTTGGCCACGGCCAGGTCCTGATAGCCGTCGTGGTTGAGGTCCCCAATCGCGACCGCAACGGGGTCCTGCCCCACGTTCAGGGTGGTGCCCGACCGGAAGGTGCCGTTGCCGTTGCTGAACAGCACGTTGACAGTGTTGCTGCGCCAGTGCCCCACGGCCAGGTCCTTCAGGCCGTCGTTGTTGAGGTCCCCCACTGCGACCGAATTGCTTAGGCTGAGAAGCATCCGGTCCTCCAGGGATTCCACGCCTAGGTACGCCCGGCGCTGTTGCCGGGCTGGGTGGGATCCCTTGGCCAGCTTCGTGAATCCGCACCATACGCCCTGGATGAGCCGCTTCATGAGAAATCTCCTTGGTAAGGTTGTGAACCCTAGGAACGCCGCAGGCCCGCCGGCTACCGCAGTTGTCGCTGCCACACCCTACTAAACGTAGGGCCCGCAGAAACCGGTGATTTCTGATTCCAGGGGTGCTACCAATCTGCTCTCAGCTTCACTCCTGGACTCATCAAGGAATACGGACGGTCGTCGCAAAAGCGGACAAGAATCTCCCAGAATCAGAACGTTTCCTTGCCAGGCAAACCTCCTGCGTCCAAGTCAGCTCTGGCAGCGCCCGCAGCGGCCTGATTTTCCCGATTTCCCGGATAGTCCTTTTCTTTCAACGACCCGATCAGGAGCTAGACCAGTGAAGGGCCGTACATAGAAAAAGGGAGGGAAAGCAGGAGGAGCAGCTATGCGTTACCGTTGGCCGGAGGACACGCAGTTCAACCAGGT
>JBGQLF010000505.1:0-7278 GCA_041499985.1 Gemmataceae bacterium | reverse complement strand
TTGTACAGTGCCGAAAACACGAGGATTTTTACATACTAATTGAGTCCGCTACCACAAAAAGGGGCGTCCCAAGGCCTATCTGCTAGTCCTGCATGCGGTTTTCCCCGCGTTTTCTGCAAGTTCGGGCCGTGAGCGCATACGCCGCGCACGGTGTGGGGCGGGGCCACGCGTTAACCATCCTGAACAGGCCCCTTGACGATTTGTTAACAGATAGACATATCAGCAGGCAGAAAGAGACTCGCCTCCCTCCCCTCCGCTCGTCCTGGTTCACAGCAACCACACTTCTTGCCGTTCGACGAGAATGACATCCTCATCCAAGGCTTGGCGCAATTCCTGTTGGAGTGCACGGAAATAGGCGTCCGCCTCCCGCAGCGGCGATGCGTACACCACGAAGTACGCGTTGTAGTTCATCTCGGGTTCCTGATCCGATTGCCGCGGGTCGCGTAAGCCGTAGCCCGTTGAGGGCGGCAAGGTGGTGAGGCCACCGAAGTGCTTGGCGAGCATCTGCTCCAGGTTATCGAGATCGCGGATGGTTGCCTTGGGCCGCTTCTTGGGTCTGACTTCTTCGAGGGGAACAACGACGGTGTACCGCAGCACCCGCTCTCCGGGTCCCATGCGGGGGTACAACCCAGGAAGGGCAAAGCGTTCCAGGGCCTTAGGACGGAAGGGACGTTGTTTTCCCTGCTTGCTTTTGGCCATTGTCGCTAGGCAGTTCCGTGAGGTCCTCGAAGGGGATTTCTTCCCGTCGCAGCACCTCGATGTGCTCGTTCGTCACCAGCATGCGGTGATCGGGGAAAACCTGTCGTGACTGCCGGACCTGGAGAAAAGCCTCGATGGCTCGCTCGCGGTCTTTGCGCTTCGCAATCCGAATCAGATACGCAAACGCCATTCGGACCTCCGTGCCGACCCCAACATCAGGCGTACCGCTTCCTCGGACACCATCCTTCGGTTCGCTTGGCGTGACCCAAGGTGCCCCGTGGCTGCGCTGTGGGGTCAGCGGTGTTGTGCAGCAGTAGGTGCAAGAACCCATACGGCCTTGGCACACGCAGAAGGCCAGTAGCTGGAATTATACCCGGTGGCTACGTGGCTACAAGGCCCAGACGAAGCTCGTTAGACGAGGTTGTGTGGGCCAATTCTGGGTAATGGGCACCGGCTGGAAAGGCCGAAGGCATCCCCTGATTCCAAGTCGCCAACAGACCTTGCGAACATATTCTCAACGACTTATCATGAAATCCCCGTCCAACACGGAAGTTCTTGCTGTGCCTCCCTGGTCCCATCATCCCTAGCAGCAGCCCCTTCGCCAATGATGTCGGAGTCCCTTCATGATCGCGCCGTACGCTCCCTTTGCCAAAGCGAAACCCTGTTTGCACTGTAACCGCCCGACCCTCAACGCCGGCCGTGGCCTCTGCCTCTGCTGCTACCGGACCCCGGCCATCCGTCAACTCTACCCGGTCCGCAAGCCCGGCCGTCACAAGCACCCCCACGGCTACTGCGCCGTCTGCCAGTCCGACAACCGTCCCCTGGTCGGCCCCGGCCTGTGCTGGCACTGCGCCCGCACCGAAGTCGAGGACCACCTGCTCGCCCCAACGGATCCGCAACGGCAACAGCGGCTTGGCCGGTATGCCGAGCGAGCCGCACGCCGCCTACCCCTGTTTCGCGATTGAATCCGTCAGGAACTTGTCGCCTCCTGGAGAAGTTACCCATGTTCCCCGGTGTCCGCATCAAGCCGCCTCTCCTGGCCGAATATCTGGCCCTCACCGATCTCGACGTGCAGAGTGCGCGCAAGCAATCCCGGCCGGCCATTGGCCTCCTCTTGAGCGTGGAAGGCCGAACCGCTCACTTCGCTTTACCCCTGACGGACGCCGCGGAATTGCTGAAGCACCTCGCCGAGTTGCTCCCCGACGCCCAACGCCGCCACGTGGCCCAGAGCAACGTCAACTGAGCGGTGTGCCACGGCTGAGGCGCGACTTGGGCTTCGAAAGGCCTGCACTCATCTCGAATGGGTGGCCGCGGCGCCGGATTGTTTTGGCCTCGTTTGGCCGACTATACTGGAAGGTATTCTCGAAGTCCTTTGCGACTCGAACGCCCAAACGTTGGGCTCGGCTTGTGGAGAGGCGGGTTGTGGCGCTTGCGATCTCGGTGATCATCCCGACGTACAATGGGGCCGCGTTCCTGGCCCGGACCTTGGCCGCGGTATTCGCCCAGACACTCGCGCCACGCGAGATCCAACTCGTGGATGACCTGTCCACCGATGGCACGGTGGAACTGGCGCAGGCGCTCGTCCGCCAGTCTCCGGTTCCGGCATCGGTGATCGTCTTGCCGTCCAATAGCGGTGGTCCGGCCCATCCGGTGAATGTAGGCGTGACCCGGGCGAGCAGCCCTTATGTGGCGCTGTGCGAGCAGGATGATAGCATGCTGCCGCGCAAATTGGAGATGCTGAGTGGCTGCCTGGAGCGCGAGCCGGAGTTGGGCCTGGTCCTGAGCCGGTATCGCGTATTGCGTCCGGAGACGCTGCCAACGCGCAGCCCGCTTGTCGACGACTCCTATTCGCAGTTCGAGCGGATCGACAAGCGTTCCCTGGGCGGTCCGTTTTATTGTTTGGACCGCGCGGCGGCCCACTGCGCCGCTCTCGAGCGCTGTTACGCCGCGAGTCTGAGCAATATGCTTGTGCGCAAATCCGTGTGGCAGCAACTCGTCGGACTGGATGAAAAGATCTGCTCCGTGGCTGATCACGATTTTCTGTTGCGGCTAAGTCAAGATTATCTCATCGGCTGGGTCGATGAGCCGCTCTGGGAGTTCCAGCGGCATGCCGACAGCTTGCTGCAACGCAGTACGCTCCTGCGCTGTGCCGAAGACTATGGCCGCGTGTGGCGCAAGGAATTCGCGCAGGCGCGCTCCGCAAGCCAGCGGACCGCGGTGCGGCAGTTGCTACGTCAAAATCGGCTGGATTGCGCCTATCAGTATCGTCAGAACGGGCGTTATGGCACCGCGCTGGGGTACTATGCTCGAAGTCTGTGGGAAACCGGATGGTCCGCTCCGGCGACGGTGGGGATAGCCAAGCTGCTTCCCCATTATCTCTGGCGCGGACTCTGGCAACGAGGAAAGCGAGGTTCCCAGGAGGCATGATGATTCCCATCCTGGTCAAGGTCTGGGCGGGCAAGGAACGCCACGACTTTCGCTATGTCCGCCGAAGCATTCCCAGTCTGTTGGCGAGCGACTTGCCCGCGTCGGTCCGGATCTTCCTGGTAGATGATTGCAGCCTGGATCCGCGGATCAAAGATTTTCTCGCCGCTTGTGCCGCACGCCATGAGCAGGTAGAAATCTGGACAAACCCGCAGCGCCTCGGACCAAACAAGGGACAAGAGTACAACGTGCCGCGGGTGCTGGCGCGTTGTCCGGACGCGCCGTATCTGGTGCTGTGCGATGACGATGTCATTTATCATCCGGGCTGGTTACAGCGTTTGATCCAGGTCTCTGAAGAAGCCAAGGCGATCGGTGTGCGTGGCGTCTTCACGGCGTTGAACGTGCCGTTTCGGCCCAGTCTGCGCGCGCTGGACCTCCCTACGAGTGAGGTGTTACTCAAGGAGCGCCAGGCGGCGCTCAACTGGTTGTTACCGAGGGAGATCTACGACGACGTCGGACCTTTCCGCGACGTGGGCATCGCGTACGACACGGATTATTGCAATCGCCTGGCAGCGCACGGTTTCCCGGTCATTTGCCTGAAACCGAGCTATGTGCAAAACATCGGTTACCATGGAGCGTACCAGAGTGGCGACAGCTTCACGGCCAAGGACTATGTGGGGCGCAAGGACCTGTATCTCCACGTGCGGGACCTGTGGTATGGGTTGAAACGCCAAACCGCCGGACGCGTGCGCGCCTGGATCGAGCAGATGCCGGACAATGTCTGGAAACGCCACGGACTCCAGGTGTACCGGCGGATCCGGTCCTGGAAGTCCAGGAACGAACGGTAATCCTCGCAGGCACTTCGGGCTGGTCAATTCTCACTTTTTCAATCCGTATTACAGTCAAAGTGTCCGCAGCGGTCCGGGCGGCTCTTGGGCAGCCGTTGCTCTACCGCCTGCGAGCCGGACTTGCTCACGCTGTTTCGGCAAGTGCGGCGCGCACGGCGCTCGCCAGAAAAGGCCGGGCTTTTCCGCTTGTCGTGCTTTACAATGCCCCCGTCGTGTACCGCGAGTCCGGTTCCATCCTTCGCACTGGCAGAGGCAGCCCTCTCCCATGACCGCTTCCTGGCCCGCCTTCTGTACCGCCGTCGCCCTGGTGCTGCTGCTGGTGCTCATCATCCGCTTCAAGCTGCATGCGTTCATCGCCCTGCTGGTGGTCAGCCTGCTCCTGGGACTGGCCGCGGGATTGCCCCCCGAGAAAGTGATGGACTCCATCGGCAAGGGCGTCGGCGAAATCATGACCGGCGTAGCGGTGATCCTGGCCCTGGGAGCGATCCTCGGCCGCCTGCTCGACGCGTCCGGAGCCGCCGAAGTCATTGCCCGCACCCTGCTCCAGGCGTTCGGCGTCTCGCGGGCCTCGCTGGCCATCCTCGTGGCGGCTTATCTGATCGGCATTCCCGTGCTGTTCAACGTCGGCTTTCTGCTGCTGATCCCGATCATGTGGCGGCTCCAGCGCGAGACGGGACATTCGCTGCTCTGG
The DNA here is from genome assembly GCA_041499985.1 of Gemmataceae bacterium. Lineage (GTDB taxonomy): Bacteria > Planctomycetota > Planctomycetia > Gemmatales > Gemmataceae > JBGQLF01. The sequence continues at coordinate 2,616 of JBGQLF010000505.1, read as the reverse complement.
TTTGTGCTGCCGCTGTCCTTCAGCCTGGGCGTGACCCACTCGCTCGTGCCGCCGCATCCGGGCATTGTCGGCGCGGTCCAGGCTCTGGGAGGCGCGGAGCCTGGCACGGTCATGATCGAAACGATTCTCTTCGGCACCCTCATGGGCATTCCGGAGGTATTGGTCGGCTGGTTCGGCCCCGGGCGCTGGTGGGCGCGGCGCTACCATGTCAGTGTGCCGGGGATGGCGGGAGCGGAACCGGCGGCCAAGGCTCCCACCGCGCCGAACCCTGCTGCCGCTCCCTCGTTCGCAGTGGCGGTTCTGCTGGTGACCTTGCCCCTGATCCTGAGTCTGCTCGGCTTCGGAGCCAAGCTGCTGAGCGATCTCCACCTGTTGCCCGCCTGGGCCGTGCAGCCTGTGCTCGACCCCGCAACGCTGCCGGCCTGGCTGCGCTTCCTGGGACATGCGCCGCTCGCCTGGTTGCGCTTTCTGGGGCACCCCACGATGGCCCTGTTCGTGCCCACGGCGCTGGCGTTTGTGCTGCTCGGGATACGCCGCGGTCTGACGCGGGATCGACTCGCCAAGCTGACCGGCGATGCCTTGCAGGATGTCGGCAGCATCGTGTTTCTGTTCGGCGCCGCAGGCGGGTTCAAGCAGGTCATTCAAGATTCCGGCGCCGGCGACTATATCGCAAGTCAAGCGATGCAATTACCGCTCTCGCCCGTGATGGTTGCTTACCTGGTGGCCGTGCTCATGCGCGCCGCCCTCGGCTCGGCGACCGCGGCGATCTTGACCGCGTCGGCGCTGTTGGCGAGTCTGGCCAAGAGCCTGCCGGGACAAGAGACGTTGCTGGTGTTGGCGGTGGCCAATGGCGTGACGTTCCTGACCCAGCCGGCCGACAGTGGTTTCTGGATGGTCAAGGAGTACTGCAACCTGAGCGTGCGCGATGTCCTGGTGCGGTTCAACATCTGCCGGATCACGATGTCGTTGACGGGGCTGATGTTGCTGCTGGCGTATGAAGCGTGGCGGCGGTAGGAATAGGGAGCAAGGGTTAGTACCGAGTACTGAGTACTCAGTACCGAGTACCCAGGACTCGGTACTGGTCCTTCTTGTCTGACCCCTGCCCCCTTCTTCGATCGGCTCCTACCCGCCACCTGCCGTAGCCACTCCGGGCGTGGGTGCCGTCTTGCTTTTCTCCTTCTGAGGATTCTTGACATAGGTATCGAGCCACGAAACCCAGCGGGCCCACAGGTCCAGAGTCGTCTCCTTGGCCAGGGGACCATGCCCCTCATAGGGGTACATGTAGAGAGCCGCGGGCTTGCCGAGTCCGTCGAGGGCCCGGAACAGGTGTTCGGCGTTCACCGGATTCGTGCCCACGTTGGCGTCATCCATCCCATGGTACATCAGCAAGGCGCCGTTGATGCGATTCGCCCACAGCAACGGGGACATCTCCAGATAGGTCTCGCGGGCATCCCAGATCAGCCGTCGTTCGGTTTGAAAGCTCGTCGGCGTCAGCGTGCGGTTATAGTTGCCGTCGCCGGCGATCCCGGCCTTGAAGAATGGTGTGTGCGCCAGGGCATTGGCGGTGCTGAACGCGCCATAGCTGTGGCCGCCGAGCGCCAGCCGATCGCGGTCGATGATGCCCTTCTTGTCCAGGTCATCAATGACCGCCCAGAGACTGTTGCGCAGATCTGGGATGTAGTTGTCATTCATCCGGCCCGCCGGCCCAATGATCGGAACATCCGGCTCAACCACTGCGTAGCCCAGGAGCGTGAGCAGCGTCATCGAGCGGGGAGCGGGAGCAGCAAAACGGCCGTTCGCTGCGGCATCCCGACCGCTGGCCTGGTTATATGCGGCCTGGTCGGTGTATTCCCGCGGATAGATCCAGAACAGGGCCGGTAGCTTGCCGTTCGACTTGGGGGGAGTCGTCACCTTGACCCAGAACTTGAACCCGTCCACGCGCGTCACCTGGAAGCGCTGAACCTGGAGCTGATTGAACCACGGTGCCGGATTCACATTGTCCGTCAGTTTGGTGACTTTACCGCTCTGCAAATCGGTCACGTACGAGTCCGGTACCACATCTTGCTTCTGGCGTGTGGTGAAGACCAGCTTGATGTCGTTGCCATCCACGGCGTCGACGGTTTCCAGCAGGTCGCCTTTGCCTTCGAAAATGCGGGTCTTCGTGCCGGTCTTGATGTGGATCTTGTCGATGTAAGGTTGGGGAAGACGATTGGTCTCACCGGGGGCACGATCCGTGCCGCTGAGGTAAACCTCCCCCGTGCTCGACACGCGCACCACATTGACCTCGCCCCGGCTGGAGCGGGTCATGAGGTTGCTCGCCGAACCCGCACCGGCTCCGAAACCCCGGCCACGTCCAGGTCCAGGTTGTTGCTCGGCGTCGAACATGTCATCCAAGTTGTCGCCGGTCGTCGGGTCGGGATTGGCAGCGGGACGATCCGCAGCAGGGCCGGCGGGCGCGGCACTCTTGTGAATTACGTACGCGGTTTTCGGGTCCGTGAGATGGACGGCACTGATTTGCCGCTGATTGTCGATGGTTTGCGTCAGGAACAGCGTTTGGCAATCCTCGGAGTACTGAAGACTGGTGATGCGCTGGGGCGTCTCATAAATGACTTTCAC
>JBGQLF010000504.1:0-7281 GCA_041499985.1 Gemmataceae bacterium | reverse complement strand
TCGACGTGTACCTCACGGACGATAAGGTCCTGCCCTTGCAGGACTGCGAGGATTGCGGTTTGTTGGTGCCGCTTCGTCCGGGCCGGCAATGCGGCACGCTGGTTGAGCCACCCCAGTTCTATTTCAGCACCTGCCCGATTTGTAACGGTCGGGTGGGTCACTACGCCTACTGGCACAAACATGGAAAGAACCCAGGAGGCGGCGGTGATCTACCTGGCCAGCCCGTACTCCCATCCTGACCAGACTATGCGTGAACAGCGGTTTCGCGCCGCTTGCCGTGCCGTGGCTACACTGCTCCGTGCAGGTCACGTGGTCTTCTCGCCGATCGTCCACAGCCATCCGCTCGTGGAACACGGATTGCCGGCGGACTGGAAGTTTTGGGAGTGCATCGACCGCCAGCACCTGGAGCGGTGCGACGAGGTCGTGGTCCTCATGCTCGATGGCTGGCGGGAGAGCACGGGCGTGCGTGCGGAGGTCCGGATCGCCAGGGAGTTGGGCAAGCTGGTGCGGTACTTGCCCCCGGAGGCGGCCACTGGTTCGCCCACGTTGGCGTCTGCCGCGACGGAGGCAGAAAGTTGACCAGAAACCCGACCAACGAGAAGAGGCCCCACCCGGGGGCCTCGTGGGCGAATGTGGTACGGGACGCGTTACGCCGCCCCGTTGAGGGCGAATTTGCCGCGCTCGGTCTTCTGGAAGCGGGCGTTCGACTCCTTGGTGACCGTTTCCCTGAGGATGGCGGCGTACAACGTGGCGTGCGGCGTCTTGCCCCCCGGCGAGGTCCAGTAACCCTTGGCGGCCATTGCCTCGATCAGCTCCTTGCAAGTCATCGGCGTGGCGGTCTCGCCGAGAACCTTGGCGGCGGCGTCCAAAGCGCTGAGCTTCCCGGTCCTTGCCTCCGCGCCGTCCGGGGCCGCTTTGGGCTTCGGGGTCCTGGTCTTCGCGCCCTTCGTCGCATCATGGGACCTCTCGGTGCTCGTCGGGTTGGCCTCCGGTGGCTGACCCACTTCCGGTATCGCCGTCTCGGTTTGGGCGGTCTCGCTCGGAGGGGCCTCGGGCTTCGTCACCTCGGCCGGCACGGTTTCGGCCTGAGTAGCTTCGGTCGTTTCGGTCGTCTTCGCCTTGTCCGTCTGCGCCTTCGTCTTGGGGGTCTTCTTCGTGCTCATTGCTGATCTCCTTATTGCATGGATTCGGTGGTATGGCTGCCATCGTCAGGCGGCGGGAACCACCCGCCACGACGCCCTGCCAGGCGTTTCGGCTTCAGGTATTGACCGCGCGGTCACGTGGACCTCGTCGCTTCTCCCAGCATGGCCATGGGTTCTGACAGCGCTGAGGCAGTCAGTTACCTCGCGTTCCGGAGAACAGCAAGCGCAGCGGGATCGGAATTCTCGATTTCTTGGGAACCGGAGTGACGGCCGAGAACCACGGAGTGACGCCCGCTTCTGGCCTGAACCTGGACGCTAGGGCGCTCGCGGACGCGGTTTGGATGCTGACCAAGGCCGGCAGCGAACTGGTTACCGCCACGTCCACTACGGCTGCCATCGTTGGGAGGAACTCTTCGAGGCCGCCCCCTGCTCGTGGGTTTGCATTTATGCGGCCGACGACCACGCCCCGCTGGCCCTGCGGAGATCCTCCTCGCTGGCTGCCCCACGGTCCGCGTCCGCACCGACGCGTCTTTCGTCCGCCACGGCGGGACCGGATTGCTCGTCGAGCGGCTGCCTCCCAGCCGCCAGTCGGTGGTCAACGACGCCGACGAAGCAGCATTGGCTTCCTACCGCGCTGTGCTTTGTCGAGCGCAGAGCACGGACCGCCAGGCAGTCTGCTCAGCCGCCTGCGCCGCGTTCGGAACGGATCAAGTGCTCGAAGGGGTTTTCCAGCGTTGGACACGAGAAGGCGAAACCAGAAATGATCCAGATTAGCGGCCTTGGTAGCACCCGTTACGGCTCCTTGAAATCGACCGGCTTGGTCATGGGCCGGTCGAAGCCCGCCTCAGGCGCCCCCCGCTGGTCCTCCTCCTGCCCGTAGCCCGTCCCGAAGGGGAACTTGGCCTCAACCTCGGTTCCGCCTCCTTGGCTGACCGCGATGCAGAAGACCCTATTTTTTCTTGGTTTCGCGGAAAAGAGGCGACTCGGCCAGGGTGAAGAGCACGACCTCTTCGCCGGTGACGGTGCTGATGTCGTGGTGCAGGCTCAACACCGGGACGCCGGTGACCTCCTGGATCAGCGCTTCCATGACCGGCCGCGCCGTTTCGATCAGATGGGTCCGTACTTGTTTGAGCAGGTCCCTCCCCTTCTCGGACGGGAGGGTCTTGACCAGGTGCTGTTCGGCCGCTGTCAGAACGCCCTGGAGGCGGACCACGAGGAGATCGCCGATCAGGTGGGCGTGAATGTCCTTGGGTCCCCGGCCCATGTAGTCCTGCTCAAATCGACTCATCCCGTCGCAAATGGCGGCTTCGATTTCTCCTTGCGTTTTCATGGTGCCCTCGAAGGTGTTGCGACACGCAATCACAGACCCGTACAGGCGAAACCCTACCTGCGGCGACAGAACGTAAGTCTTCCGCTCCCAGGCGATCCAGGGAGATAATATCATGCACGGACCAACCATGCTCTTGAATTCTCCGTTTCGAGTCATACAATACAATTATCAACGGACCTCCTATGTACTGCACGAGGTTCCGAGAAACAGTTGAAGCCAAGTCGTCGGATGACTAAGTGAAGGGCAGCTCGGCAATGCCGAGGGGCCTGCTGATGAGTAAGCCGACGTGGTCGAATACCTTCGGGTGTTCAGCCACGTCGGCTTTTTTTGCCCACGGTGGCCCGGGACGGGCCTAATCACTGGGGAGGAACCGAATGGACAAGTCCAAATTGAGCATGGCGCAGCAGGTCGCCCAAGCGGCAAGCGCTTTCCAAAGGCAGAGGACGGGCCACGCGCCCAAATCGGCGACTGTGGTCCTGAGTGAGGACACGCTGGTGGTCACGCTCCACGGTGCCTTGTCGCCGGCCGAGCAGGCCCTCGCCAAGAGCCCGGCAGGGGCCGCTCAGGTGCAGGAGTTTCACCGACAGTTGTTCACCAGCTCCGCCGACTCACTGCGGCAGGAGATCAAGAGAATCACCGGCGTGGAGGTGCGCGAAGCGATCGCGGAGGTCGAGACAACGACCAGCACCGTGGTTCACGTTTTCACGACCGGCACGATGGTGCAGGTGTTCCTGCTCGCTCACTGCCTCTCTGAGGAGACCTGGAACGGGAGTGGACCAGGCCCCACGGCTGCGGAAATGAAACATGCGTCCAGCGCGCATCATCACAGCGCTGCTTCAAAACATGACGCGGCGGCCTATTACCACCGCCAAGCGGCTCATAACCACGATCACGGCAACCACGAAGAGGCGCAGAAGCACGCTACCTCGGCTCAGGATCATAGCCAAGATGCGGACCGACACAGCAAGATTGCACACGTGCATTCGCAAAAGCAGAAAATGTCCACCATCGAAGCTTCTGGGGCCGCTGCAAACCCTGGTGGTCATACAAAGGAGCGCGGTTGCCGCTGATCTTGTGTGCTGGGCGGTGCGCGCCGATCGCCCCGTCTGGTTGTCTTTCGCCCAAGAGGGTTTTCCCGTGTACGAAATTGTCGTGCGCCTTCGTTACCGCGAGGAAGTGATCGAAAAGGTTGATAGCCTGGAAATCGCCTGGACGCGCGTCCAGGCTTACAAACGCCAGAGGTTGATGGCCTACCTCCGGCCCACCGTCTGTCGCGCGCCCTCAATTCCACCCTACGTCGTCCACCGTCACAACACCCGGGATGGAGCCGTCCTGCATGCGGTCGAGCGCTGAGTCGGCCATTGCCGATAGGCCAAGCGAGACACGGGGCAACGTCGAGGAGAGTCAAGTCTTGCCGGATTTGCGACAAATTGAAGAGAATATCTTGGCCGATTGCACGGTCGATGGCCATGAGGTGGAAGTGCTACGCCCGCAGCTGCACGCCGGCGGTAAGATCCACCGGCGGGAGCCCGACTTCCTTGCCGATCCCGCGGAATCTGCGAAGGCGGCCGGCCTGCGGTATGTCTCTGATACCCTGCCCGGCATTGCCCGGGTACGCACCGGCAAGGAGTTTGATTACATCGACACGGGCGGCAAGCGAATTGGTCAAGTAAGTGTACTGGAGCGGATTAAGAATCTGGCCATCCCGCCTGCGTGGATAAAGGTCTGGATCTGCGCGGACCCCGACGGACACCTGCAGGCGGATGGGCGCGACGCAAGAGACCGCAAGCAGTATCGCTATCACCCCCGCTGGCGCGCTGCCCCAGCCGATTGGGTTCGATGCCCGCCGCTCGCCAGTATTTCTTCACCGACCGCCGAGAGATAGAGTAGATACGCCAGTAGAGCGAGGAGAAAAGTCCTGGCCGTTTGTTGCCGATAAGGCCCCTTTCCGCAAACATCGGCTCCTCAGAGGCCGGCTCGGGCGGGAAGAGCGTCAGTGACTCTCCGGGTCTCGTGGGCGTGAACTAGCCTGGCGGGTGACATCGTTGCCTGGGCGAAGACGCGCTGACCAAGGCGAAGCGGCTGATAAACGGTGGTTAAGTGCGATTAGCGGAAGTCGGGCAGGATGTGGTCGGATAAGCACCTCCCTTATCGGACGCAGCTCGGCCAAGTTGACTGAACCTCCGACGGGTTCTGTGTGGTAGAGGCTTAGAGGCTCGATCGTCCTGGTTTGCGCTTGACGTGCCAAGGTGGCGCGGGACGATAGGCGGAAACAGCGTCCGCGGAGGGGAAGCTCAAACGACATCGCCGAACAACGGCGCTGGAGCGGACCGGGGCCGTCCAGACGGGTTTTTCGGAACTTGCAGGTCATTGCAGGCGACCCCCGCAGCTGAGCCAGGCCGTTCGGCAGAAGTAAATAGACGTTATCCGAATTAGTAAAAGCCGCTGTCGAAACTATGACCCAACGAAGGAAATAGCCTGTTTTCTCGGGGAAAAACTACATCTATTAGGGTCCGCATAGGCGCGTCTTATTATTTCGGATAACGTCTAATGATAGCGTTCTTGGAGGGAAGTTGTGCGGCGCAGGATCGAATCACTACCACAGCACGACGAACTGGGTCTCCTGACACGCGTCCTTGAGGTCGCTTGTTTAGCCGGGGCCTCCGGCCTGCTCCTGTTGCACTTGCTTCGGTTCTCCAGGACCCCCGAGTTCTTCGCCTGGTGGATACCGGTCGCGGTCCTGGGTGCCATGCCGCTCGCGGACTTCGTCTCCGGCGTGATTCACTGGATCGCGGACACCTGGGGGAGCGAAACCATCCCCGTGCTCGGTCGCCGTTTCCTCAGGCCCTTCCGCGTCCATCACGTCAACCCGGATGACTTCCTGCGGCGGAACTTCATCGACACGAATGCCGATGTCGCTGTGATCACCATCCCCTTCTTGTTGAGCGCTTTGCTGATCCCGCTGGACAACGGTCTCGGGCGGCTGGCGGCGGTGTTCCTCGTCGCCTTCAGCGCCTGCGCCCTTCCCACCAACCAAGTCCATCAGTGGGCCCACAGGAGCGAGCCGCCGTCGTGGGTCCGTTGGCTACAGCAGCAGGGACTGCTCCTGAGCCAAGAACAGCACCAGATACATCACACCGCGCCGTATGCAACAAACTACTGCATCACCACGGGCTGGTGTAACAGAGCACTGACCGCCCTCGGTTTCTTCCCGGCCTTGGAATGGGTCATCTCCCGCCTCAGCGGTCTGAAGCCGCGCAGCGAAGACCTTGCGTTTGCCGCCCGGATCGAGGTCGACACGGCCGGCAAGCGCGACGTTGCAGCAGGGAAGAACTCATGAGCCAGCAACCATCCTTTTCGCCGCCGCCGGCAGCTGCCGAGCCGACGCACTTCGGATCAGGCTGGATCAGCGGTGTCCTTTCTACAGCCCTGGGTGCGGTCGGCTTGGGGGCCGTGTTCTGCTTCCAGTACCCCTGGCTGCTCACCATGCCGCAGTTGCGCGGGCTGTACCCGATCCCGTACGTCCGCGCCCTGCTCCACCTCGTGCTGGTCAGTTCCTTCCTGCTCGGCGTCCTGAGCGTCTGCCTGCGGCACAGCAAAGCTCTCGGGATGAGCGGCATCACGCTCACCTTGGTCGCGGCTCTGCTCGGCGGCTCGCGCGTGCCGCTCGAAGGGGAGCTGACCGAAGGCCCGTTTCTCGGCCTGGACTGGTTCCTGCTCAACTTGATCGCTTTCTCGGCCGTCTTCATCCCGCTGGAACGGCTGTTTGCCCGGCGGCCAGACCAGCCCGTCTTGCGCCGCGGCTGGCGGACCGATCTGGCGTACTTCTTCGTCAGTTCGCTGCTCGTCCAGGTTACGACGCTGTTGACGATGAAGCCGGCGATGGTGTTCTTCCAGTGGGCGGCCCATCCGGATTTGCAGGCCTGGGTTGCCGGACAGCCGTTCGTGCTCCAGTTCGCGGGCATCCTTCTCCTGACGGACTTGACGCAGTACTGGGTCCATCGGCTGTTCCACGCGGTGCCGGCCCTGTGGCGCTTCCACGCCATTCACCATTCCGTGGAGACCATGGACTGGTTGGCAGGGTCGCGATTGCACTTGGTCGATGTGGCCGTGACCCGCGGGCTCACGTATATCCCGGTTTACATCCTTGGGTTTGCGGAGGCGCCGCTGTTCGCCTACGTGGCGTTCGTCAGCATTCAGGCGACCTTTATCCACGCCAACGTCCGTTTCGAGTTCGGCCCGTTCCGCTGGCTCCTGGCCACGCCGCAGTTCCATCACTGGCATCACGGTGCGGAACGGGAGGCGATTGACAAGAACTTCGCCGTCCATTTGCCGGTGCTGGACTGGCTGTTTGGCACTTTCTTCCTGCCGAAGGGTCGCTGGCCGGCATCCTACGGACTTGCGGGGGGCAATCCGCTCCCCCCTGGCTATGTGCGACAGTTCGTATTCCCGTTTGTGCCGCAGCGAGGCGACAAGCCAGATTAAGGTCCGCCGCCCCTTCGGGCGTTAGCGGGGTGCAGAGGAGGACGAGCGCCGGGTTCCGGTGCGGCGCACCTCCGGGTCCCGATCACAGCGAGTAGGCGTACCATGGCTAAACCCCATAGAATCCACGTCTCCGGCAAGAACCGGCTGTTGGCTGCTTTGCCGAGGGACGACTACGACCGGCTGGGCCCCCATTTGGAGAAGGTGTCCTTACCCTTGAAGGAGATCCTCTACGAGTCGAACGGGCCGATTCCGCACGTCTTTTTCCCGCTCAACGGGGTGGTTTCCCTGGTCATCATCATGGAAGGAGACTTCACCCTCGAAGTG
>JBGQLF010000503.1:0-7289 GCA_041499985.1 Gemmataceae bacterium | reverse complement strand
GGCAGCTGTGTGGTCCATCCCAGTAGCTCCTCAACGGCGATGGGGATGCGGAATCACTTGGCAGCTACTATTGTCTTCGCCCAGCTGCATTTGGGCAATCCTGGGGTACAGGAGGGTGATTACTCGGACGGACTCCTAGAAAAGCCTTCGAATATGGCTAACCGTCCAGGCCAGGGCAATATCTTTCCTGGGCAAAGAGCGAACCAGCGAACCAAGGGCCCAGCCGGGTGCGTCAACCAGGGAACAGTAAAGAGCCGCCTCCAACGCAAACAGCATGGCCGTGATCCTGCCCAATCCCGACCAACCCTTCGGTGGGCTGTTCGATACGCAAACCAAGCGGAAATTGCTCCTCACGGATATCCTGCTCGGAACAGCTCGACCCAGGCATGTTTGGGTGTTGAGCTCCCGGGAGTCAAGTTCCCAGAGCCCGCAGTGCTTCCTCGCGAGACGAGCAGATCCGCCAGACATGGTCCAGCTTGGTAATCCTGAGGATCTCCATCTCATGAGCCGAAACGTTGCAGAAGGCCATCTGTCCATTGCCACTCTTCACGCGTTTCCATACTTTCACAAAAAAACCGAGCGCCGCTGAGCCGTAGGTGTCTGTTCGGTGGAAGCCGAAGATGATCTTCTTGAAAGGTGGCAGCTGGAGGAGAGTGAGTATTTCCGCCGCTCCCGCCTCGATCTCCTGGTATTCGAGCTCTTCCAGGTCAGTCCGGGGTGTGACGATGATGGTAGGACCAGCGGTTTCGATTTCAAAGATGCCCGCGGGAGTTGTCATGAGCTTCCTCTCCTGGCGCTTTCGATTCCCGAAACAAGGACCCGTTGGGTCTGTGTGGGTCCTTGACGATGAGGGTGCCAGTTCTCCCCTGCCGATCCTTGGTCACCCGCAGGCAGACAACACTTTCTCTGTGGCCGACTGTTCCGGCCATGCCGGTCCACTGGCTTCAGGCACTGACACACTCACCTGGAAGACCGTACCTCCAACTTGAAGCTCATCGCCCTCGTAGAGATCGTAATCGAAAAAAGCCCCGGCCGTCGTCTCGGGCGGCAGATGCCAGCTCGCGGGCCTGCCGATCTGCATGCCGTTGATCCAGGTGCCATTGCGGCTGCCAGCATCCCGTACCCGAATCTGAGGTGGGTCGATATCGAGGAGGCAATGATGCCTCGAAACACTTTGGAATTCCGGCTCCGTGGGCAGCCGGATCGCACAGTCCTCCCCCCGACCAATCAAGCACCGACGGCCGTTGTTGAACTCGAAAGTTCTGCCCCCGAGTCGCCCGTTCTTGATTCTCAGTGTGACGCTGGCCGACATGGTCGGTCCTCCTTCATGACCTTCACTGGCAGCCTCCCGCCAGCGGCGCCGGCCCCTTGCAAACCATTCGCGCCACGTGAGCTGCATCAGGGGACGACAAGCTGCCTGGTGGAAAGCAAACTTCGTACCGTTAGAGAAAATGTGGCGATTACGCAGAAAACCAAAGAGCCGATAGCCGATCAGCGGTCCCAATCCGCGCGCTGGTGTGCGGATTGGCACAGGAAGGGTGAGCCGGTCGACTCCGGTGCCGCATAACGCCCGAGAACCCGCAACTCCTCACGGTCAAACCCTTATGGCTCTGGTTGGATCGGGGAAACGAACCCATCCGGCTTCACGGTCAGGAGCGAGCAGTCGCACTGCCGCAGGACCTTCTCCGCGGTGTTGCCGATGAGGAAACCGGTTATGCCGGTGCGGCCGACGCTGCCCATGATGATCAGGTCGACATCGACACGCCGAGCCATGAACGCGATCTTCTGCCAGGGAGTCCCCACGACGAGCCGTTCCTGCACCGCGATGTCCGGAGGAAGGCGCGTGCTGACGAACTCGTTCAAGTGCTTGGCGGCGACCACACGGATCTCCCGCCGCTGGAGCCGGAAATCCATCCGGGACTTATCTTCAGGCACTTGCACGACCGGGTCGGTGGATGCGATCACGTGCAAGACATGGAGCGGGCAGCCGGAGAGGCGTGCCAGGAGGCCGCCCAGCTCCAGACTCTTCCCACTGGCTTCCGAAAAATCTACCGGCACCAGGATCGAACGCAGGGGGCCATCATACCCGAATTTCACGATCCACACTGGACAAGGGCACTTGCGCACCAGGCGTTCCGCGGTGCTGCCCACCAGGAAGCGCTGGATCCCGGATACCCCGCGGGTGCCCGTCATCACCAGGTCAAAACCATTTTTCTCGACGGAGCGAATGATCTCCACGAACGGAACGCCCGTCCGGACCTCGGTGCGCACCTGGCAGCGGTAGCCCCGGTAAGGCGCGAGCACCTCCGCGAGACGCTCCTCAGCCTGGCGCCGCAGTTGGCGTTCCGCTTTGTGCAGCTCTACTGGTGGAAGCCGCCAGTGAGCCTCGAACGAGGTCCCCTCGATGGCCGCGGCGACGTGCTCGAGGACGTGAACCAAGGTGACTTCGCCCTTGGTTTGCTCAGCCAGATCGACTGCCCGCCGCAGGGCCGCGGCTGCGTGCTTGGAGAAGTCCATGGCGACGAAAATCCTATGGAGCGGAACGGCTCGATCTTGCATGGCATTGCTCTCAAAAGAGACAGCGGCCTCCTGGCATGAATCACTCAGGCACGGGACGCAACCCAGCTCCAGATGAGGGAAGGCTCATCCCTCGCGCGTCTTGAGCTTTCCCGAGCAGGGTTGTTACTCTCCTACGTCGGGGCCGAGCTCTCGCTTCTGGGTCTCCAGGACGACGCAGTGCTGTAGGTTCTCGAGTTCCGCGCTGATCGCAACGGCATACCGCTCGGGAGACCGGAGCGCCTTGTGCCGCTCGGGCAGCTGCGCAAACTGCACGCGAAACCCCTCACGCAGTTCCTCCAGGGATGCAACCGGTCCCAAACGCTTCCCTCCCCTCATCACTTCGCCGAGGAGCGTTTCCCCGCCTTCCAGCGTCTGTCCGGCAGGGGCGATGACATCGCGCAGGAAGGTTCCGCCCGGATCGCGGTAGCGGAAGACTTGCTTGGGCCCCGGCAGCGTTTGCTTCTTGGTACTGAGCTTGAGCACGGGCCGACCCGCGTATTCCACGAGCTTGTACGCGCAATCGGTCCAGGGCGCGTCCGCCGACACCCCCACCTTGGTGCCGACGCCAAAAGCGTCAATGGGTGCGCCGGCATGCACGAGATCGTCTACCTCAAATTCGTCGAGCCCCCCACTTGCAAAGATCTGCACGTCCGGTAACCGGGCCTCGTCCAGGAGGGCACGGGCCTTCCGGGAAAGGTCGAGCAGGTCGCCGCTGTCTAGGCGAATGGCCCGCAGGTCGTGCCCCTGTTGCCTCATCTCTCGGGCGACGGCGGCAGCTTTCTTGGTGCCTTCAAGGGTGTCGTAGGTATCGACCAGGAAGGTGCTCGTGTCCGGGAACGACTGCGCGAAGTGCCGGAAAGATTCGATCTCCCGCGCAAAGCTCATAATGTACGAATGAGCCATGGTGCCGGAGACCGGGATGTGGTACAGAGCGCCCGCCATCGTGTTGCTCGTACCGTCGAAGCCGGCCAGGTAACTGACGCGCGCCAGCTTGTTGGCTGCCTCCACGCCATGCGTTCGGCGGGCTGCGAAATCAATAACCTGCCTGCCCCGGGCGGCGTACACGACCCGGGAAGCCTTCGTGGCCAAGATCGTTTGCAGGTTCACTTGGTTCACGAGGAAGGTTTCCACCAGCTGGGCCTCGATCACGGTGCCGGTGACCTCGAGGACTGGCTCATTGATGAAGAAGAGAGTTCCTTCCGGCATGGCCCGGACGCTGCCCGTGAACCGCAGCTGCCGCAGATACTCCAGGAAGTCCCTGTCAAAAAGGTTGAGCGAGCGCAGGTAGTCCAGATCACCGGGCGCAAACCTGAAGCGCTCCAGGTAATCCAGAACGTCAACCAGGCCCGCGAACACGAAGTAGGCCCGGTCGGGCGGGTACTTGCGGAAGAAGAGGCTGAAGGTGGCGGAGGCGGTCTGGCTGCTTTGCCAGTAAGCCTGGGCCATCGTCAGCTCGTACAGATCGGTGAACAGACCCAGGGATGGCTCTGCATGCGTCATGACTTTGGGCTCGGCCTCCGTACGAGACGCCTACCCCGGTTCATGGCCCAGCGCTACAGGCGGCGGAAAGCAGTCATCTCGGACAGCCAGCACCTGCGCAGCAGCGCGCCATCGGCCCGCTCGAAAACCTTGCGATCGGCCAACGCACAGGCCAATGGGAATACATACTGGGAACGCTCCGAAAAAACCGGTCGGGTGAAGGAGGGGCCGGATTTCCAATCCAGACTGCTCCTGTGCGTGCCGTGCTTGCTTCTCTTTCCGGTCTTCCAGAGCTCGAGCTGGCCCTGGCCACTGCCGGCGCCGTTAGTGACAGAGCCGGCGCACCTTCTCGGTCAGGGTTCGGATGATGGACTCTTGGCGATGAATCTGCTCTTGGTAACCCGGAGCTTCGGTGCGGCGCCTTTCGGCATGGACGTCCACCAGGGAACCTTCCAGAAGGCGGAGTAGTTCGGCCCGCTCTTCCTCATTGAGAGCCAGGGTATACTTAACAGGATGTTCAGTAGTCATAGCCAGTCCTCTACAGGTTGGGTCTCATTACCATGCCGGCTCGATTCCGGTAGGTTGGTGAACCATCCCAAGGACGGTTCAATGTGGACCGTATTTCGGGGCGGCTCGCGCCAGGGGCGCGGTTGAAGCGTACTTGCTCCTTGGAGACAAGGACGCTACTCAACGCCCTTCCAGCTGTCGTCGTCCTGGTAATAATCGAGCAGATACTGGAGTTCCCTCACCAGAGCCTTTTGTTTGTGCTCCTTCGTGAGTTCTTCCAAGACGAAGTCCTCGCAGACTTCGGACAGCCGTTCGTGCAGCTTGTGCCGTTTGCCGTGCAGCTCCTGCCGCTTCTCCCGCAACTCCTGCCGCTTGCGAGGCTCGGATGGCCGGTCCATGTTCTTCTCCCAATCGCGAGTGTAGGTAGGAAATCACACACTTTGGATGAAGCTTTATCCATCCCCTTACTCTTCGCTGTCCGCATAGGCCAGGGCGGCCAGGAGATCCGTAGTGGAGACGATGCCGATCGGCCTTTGCTTCTCGTCCACCACGATAATGCGGTGGATGTGAGCATCGATCATCATCCGTGCCAGGACACGGATGGAGATGCTTGGCCGAACCGTTACCGGATTCGACGTCATGAACCGGCGCACCTCGTCAGTCGGGAGTTTCTCCACATCCACCACCTGCCAGTCCACCAGCACGCAGTGGGGTTGGCCACAGACGACCAGTTCCTGTCCCTCTGGCCCTTGCGGCTTCACCTGGATGGGGCATACACCGGGCGGGAGGGTGCAAAGAGTCACTTCCCTGCCATCCGGACTGCGGTACTTTACCTGAAACGAACAAGTGATGGGCAGTGGCGGAGAGACCGGCTGGGTGACATCGGCGCGCTTCTCGGCCAAGCGGAGAAAGTCCATGGCCGACAAGACTCCCACACACCTCCCCTGCTTGTCCACGACCGGTGCGCCACCGATCTGATTCTGCAACAGCAGGCGGGCCGCGTCACGCAACGGCATCTCCTCCGGAAGCCGGACCACATCGCGGGTCATCAAGGCATCCGCAGTGAGGGTCAGCAAGTGTTTGCTCGTTTCCCGCATCGTGGATCTCTCCCAAAGAGAGGCTTGAGAAGCATTGGCCGCTGTGTCGCCCTCCCTCGCAAACGCAAACGCGGTGCCGAGCGAAGAAGTTGCACGAAGTAGGCCGCCGCACACCAGCGACCTGCAACCCAGCGTGCCGCACTGGGGTAGGGTAGAGGACGACAACCCTCGTGTGGAGCACGCTCTATTCGCATGAAGCCATCCCCAGTGCACTAACGAGTGTCTCGGCGGCCGGAATTCATGCGCCCAACCGGCTCGCATCAGGAAGGATTCTCAGGCACCGCTTGTGCCGCCATCGGGACCGCGCCTGTGCGAATTGGCACACAGAGAGGGCACTTCCGCACAGTAGCGTGATCCAATGGTCGGCTCTGGATGTCCCCGCGCGGGTGCCGGTTTCTCGGGATCGGATGAGAGACCAATCCGTTTCCGCGGCTCGCCGATCTGTTGGAGGTTCCAACGAAGGGTCTCCTCTCGCCAGCCGACATCCCGAGCAGGTAGCGGGCTGCCTTCGACAGGTCGGCGATAAAGGCTGCCGAGGCTACTCACTTCGGTTTGCGTCTCCCAACCTTCTCCGGCATGCAACTTGCGGAATGAATCTTGCTCCTTGTCGGATGTGGGATTCGAGGAGTTGGCGGCTACGCTGCCGTTGCTGGCTGAAGCGCTTTCACGGCCTGGGAAGAAGCAAGCATTAGAACGATCTCCACCGGGTTTGGTGCGCTCACAGAATCCATGTTGATGTGGGTGTCGAGGAGGTGGCTCATGTTCCCGTCCAGGTATCCCCGCAGCGTGTCGTATGCTTGCAATACAGCGGCGCCGGATCCGCTGAGTCCCCGCCATCAGTGGATCGAACGCCGAGCCTACGGAAAGTGGCTGGCGAAAGGATGTCCAAGGGATACGGCGCTGCGGGATTGGCTCGAAGCCGAGGCGGAAGTGGATAGAGAACTGAAAATGGAAGGCTGGTCGTATCTCTGTAGAACTCGGTGGTGATTCTGTCAACGATTCGAGACGTGTGAACATGCGCAACGGAAAGGGGTTCTCCTGGGTCTGCCCCACCACAACGTGGCCGTCGTTCCACGAAGGACACTTCACCCGGAGGAATTCCTGACCGATTCTGGCCGCGAACACTGGATGGCGCGGCACCTCCGCATGGAGGCTTTACCAACTCGTGTCGCGCCCACCGCTCACCGCCTGCCAGCACACTCTAGCTCCACACTTGGCGCAGACCGGCCAGTGACCTAGCCGTCGCAACACGGCTCTCACCGAAGGTGCCGCAGCACGTCGAAGGCACTGATAACGCCCACTAACACTCCGGTCTGGTCCACCACGAAAAGCCGGTGCACCTGGAGCGCCAGCATCTGTTCGACGACCTTACTGGCAGGGGTTTCGGGAACCACCGAGAACACCGCTGGGGTCATCACCGTGCGCACAGACGTGTCGTCCACCTGCCTTTCGCGCCCATGGATCACGAGATTGGTCTGGCTGACGACACCAACCGGATGACCCGCCTCATCAATCACCGGGGCGGCGCTGAAGCCCTTGTTGGTCAGGAACAGCAGCGTCTCCTTTACGGTCGCCTGGTCGCGGATTGACACGGGATCCGATACCATCAGATCCCTGGCCGTGGCCGCGCTGAGCGTCAACGGGGTG
>JBGQLF010000502.1:0-7290 GCA_041499985.1 Gemmataceae bacterium | reverse complement strand
CGTTGGCCGCTTCGAGCTGGTGGCTTGTCGCTTCGAGCTGGCCGTTGGCCGCTTCGAGCTGGTGGCTTGTCGCTTCGAGCTGGCCGTTGGCCGCTTCGAGCTGGTGGCTTGTCGCTTCGAGTTGATCGTTGACCGCTTCGAGCTGGTGGCTTGTCGCTTCGAGTTGGTCGTTGGCCGCTGCGAGCTGGTGGTTCGCCGCTGCGAGCTGCTGGCGGACTTCGTCCAGTTCGCGCTGGAGGTCGGCCGGCAGGGGCAGCAGTTCGCCCTGGTACCAGAAGCGCACCCAATCCTCCAGCAGCCCGACCTCTAACTCCAGCTCTGGGATCGGGTGGCGGCCGTGCTCGTTCGGCTTCACCGAGAGATACTTCTTCCCCGTGTGGCGGTACAGCGTCAAGTCCAACGTGTCGGGATAGAACAGCAGGAAATACGGCACCTTCAGCTCGCGTTCATAGCGGTCAAAGTTGTCTTCGTAGTCCTTGCGTTTGTTGTGCTTGGAAACGTACTCCAACACCCAGAACGGGCGGGCCGGCTGAAAGGGAAGGTCGAAGCTGCCGCTGGCCTTGACCGGCTCCGGGTCAACGACCACGAAGTTATCCGGCACCACCTGGCGGATCTGCTGCTGCCGGCCGAAGGGGTACTGCACCAGCAACTCATTGAAGACCTGGACATCGGGGCGGCGCGCGTGGACCAAGTCGAGGCTCTCCAGCGTGATCTTGCGCTGGGTGCCTTGTGCGGTGGCTTCCATGAAATGCTCCGGCGGCAAGCCGCGCAGATAGGCTTCGGCCGCCTCCTCGTATTCGATGCGGAGCAAGGGCCTTGGCTTGGCAGTGGACATTGTCGTTCTCCCGTGCGACTGGCGGGCGGACGCTCAGTGTAGCCAGTGGGTGAGAATGGCGGAAGAGGAGTCGGCCGCACGCGGTGCCGCTCGAGTAGGCGGATCAGTTCGGCTGCGTTCGCAATGTGCCGATGACTTCGCGGACGCTCCTGGCGCCGAGCTGTGTCAGGGCGTCCGGCAATTGCCCGACGATGCGCACGGAGGCAGTCGGATCATAAAAGTTGACCGTGCCGAGCTGCACGGCGCTGGCCCCGGCGATCAGGAACTCCATCACATCGTCCACGCTGCTGATGCCGCCGATGCCAATGACGGGAATCGGCACGCGTCGCGCCACCTGCCAGACCAGACGCAGCGCCAGCGGCTTGATCGCCGGACCGCTCAGCCCGCCGGTGACGTTGCCGAGGATGGGCCGTTGGCGCCGCCAATCGATCGCCATCCCGATGAAGGTGTTCACCAGCGACACCGCATCGGCCCCCGCCTCCGCCGCTGCTTGGGCAATGGCGACGATGTCCGTCACGTTCGGTGTCAGCTTGGCGAGCAGAGGCAGCGGACAGACTTGGCGGACCCGCGCTACCACGCGATGCGTAACTGCCGGATCAGTGGCGAAATCGATACCGCCGGCCACATTGGGACAGGACAGGTTCAGCTCCAGGCCCGCCAAACCTTGTTCTCGGCCGAGCTGTTCCGCCATCTCCACGAAATCGTCTTCATTCTCACCGGCGATATTCGCGAGGATGGCAGTCGGTAGGGTGCGCAGGTAGGGCAGATGACGCCGCAGGAAATGCTCGATACCGTCGTTATCCAGACCGATGGCGTTCAGCATCCCCGAGGCGGTTTCGACGGTACGCGGAATCGGGTTACCGGCGCGAGGATGCCGAGTCACGGTCTTGGGAAGAATGCCACCCAGACAGGCGAAATCGACGACACCGGCCATCTCGTGGGCGTAACCAAACGTGCCCGAGGCGACCAGGATCGGGTTGCGCAAGTGCAGCCGGCCGAGCGTTACACCGAGATCCACCATGTTGTCGGACGAAGATTATCTCTCGCAAAGACGCAAAGATCGCCAAGGAGAGAGCAGAGAGGTATGCATTCTTTGCGATCTTTGCGTCTTTGCGAGAGGTATTTTGCATTAAGGCTCTTCGAGATACGTATATCCTTCCAGCCCGGATTCGTAGAAACGCAACAGTTGCCGGGATTCGTCCACCGAAATCTTGCCGCTGCGTACCGCGCGCTCGACGTCTTTGCGCATGCGGGCCGACAGCTCATCCGCGGAATACTGCACGTAGTGCAACACCTCACGCACCGTGTCGCCTTTGATGACAGCGTCTAGGTTGATCTCGCCGGTTTCATCCAGGCTGACGTGGACGGCGTTGGTGTCGCCGAACAGGTTGTGTAAGTCGCCGAGAATCTCCTGATAGGCGCCCAGCAGAAACGCTCCGAGATAGTACGGCCGGCCATCTAACGGATGCAACTCGAGCGTATTGCGCACATCGCGCAGGTCGATGAACTGATCAATCTTGCCGTCGGAGTCGCACGTGATATCGCCAAGCACTGCCCGTCGCGTCGGTGCCTCATTCAAACGGTGAATCGGCATGATGGGGAACAACTGTTTCACCGCCCAACTGTCCGGCATCGACTGGAAAATCGAGAAGTTGCAGAAATACGTGTCCGATAGCATCGACTGGAGGCCCTGCAACTCCTCGGGCACATAGTCCAGGTCACGGACAATCTTGAGCAACTTGCCGCAGACGGCCCAGAAGAGGCGCTCGGCGAACGCACGCAGCTCGAGGCTCAGGAAACCGAGGTTGAATAGGTTCAGCGCTTCGTCGACGGACTGCACGGCGTCGTGGTAGCTCTCCAGGTAGTTCTTCTTGGAAAGGTCGCGGTGGATACCGAACAGGTCGGAGATCGGCTGCGGGGCCTCGGCCGGGAGCTCCGGCGGCGTCTGATAGCGGTCGAAATTCGAGGTGCCGAGCACATCGAAGACCAGGACGCTGTGGTAGGCGACGACGGCTCGCCCGGATTCGGAGACAATCGTGGGATGCGGAACCCCAGCCTCGTCGCAGACGCTCTTGACACGGAAGACAACGTCGTTGGCGTACTCCTGCAATGTGTAATTCACCGACGACTCGAAATCGGTTTGCGAACCGTCGTAGTCGATGCCGAGGCCGCCGCCCACATCGAGATAGCGCACTCCCGCGCCAATGCGGGCCAACTCCACGTAGACCCGAGCCGCTTCGTTGAGGGCCCCTTTGATATTGCGGATGTTGGTGATCTGGCTGCCCAAGTGGAAGTGCACCAGCTGCAAGCAGTCGGCCAGGTCGCGCTGCTTGAGGTATTCGAAGGCCTCAAGCACTTCGGTCAACGTCAGACCGAACTTGGAGCGGAAACCAGCACTGTATTTCCAACGGCCGGCACCCCGCGACGCCAGCTTGACGCGCACACCAATCGCCGGCCGAACGTTGAGCTCCTGGGCGTAACGCACGATGGCGTCGAGCTCGGTAAACTTCTCGACGACCGGAATGACCTGCTTGCCGATCTTACGGGCGAGCAAGGTCATCTTGATGAACTCGTCGTCTTTGAAGCCGTTGCAGATGATTGGCGTATCCAGGCCATTGGTCAGGGCCAAAACGGCCAACAGTTCCGGTTTGGATCCGGCCTCGAGGCCAAAGTTAAACGGCCGGCCGAAATCGAGGATTTCCTCCACGACGTGCCGTTGCTGATTCACCTTGATCGGGTAAACGCAGCAGTACCCCCCCTGGTAGCCGAACTCCTGCATGGCCACCTGGAAGGCGGCGTGAATCTCGCCGACGCGATGGCGAAGGATATCCGTGAAACGAACCAGGATCGGTAACTGGATCCCGCGCGCTTGCAGCTGATCGATGAGCTCTTTCAAATCGATGGCCAGGTCCGGACGCTTGCTCGGATGGACCGTGACGTGCCCGGCTTTGTTGACGCCAAAGTAGCCTTTGCCCCAGTGACGGATGCCGTAGGTCTCGACGGCATCGTGGATCTTCCACTTCTCGATTAATTCCATCAGGAGAGGGCCTCTCGTTGGGATCACCGAAACGGACATTGGGAGTACGGCCAACTGGATCTATTGTACGCCAAGCAGCGGTCCGCCAAGGCATCATTCCGCGAAGCCGTCGCCCAGGAAACTCATTGTTCCGTCCCGAGTTTCGTTTTATCATCCCTATGGTGCCGGCTGTTTCCCGTCAAGAATAATCCCCGAAATCGTCCGTAATCAGGGAGAACGCGGTCGTTGCAGGCACTGTGTACGGAACCCTTTACCAAGAGCGTGGCCCCCCGGGCCGACGGATGAAAGATCAAAGGTCATGTCCGCAACCGCCGCCGACCGAGCCAACCAGCATCTGATTGATCGTCTCATCGCTGAGGGCGCGCTGTGGTCGCCAGCCGTGATCGCAGCGTTCCGCGCCACACCACGGCACCGCTTCCTCGATCGCGTCTTTCAGTATCAGCGCAAACAGAACCGCTGGCGCGAGGTGCTGACGCGCGACGTGGGCGAGGAGGAGCTCCGCCTGATTTATTCCGATCGGGCGCTGATCACGCATCTGAGCCCGGACAGCCGGGACGGTCCAGGGGTCCCGATCAGTTCCTCAAGTCAGCCTTCGCTGATGGCGCAGATGCTCGAAGACCTGTTGCTGGTACCGGACCTGCGTACGCTCGAGGTTGGGGCGGGAACCGGCTACAACGCCGCCTTGCTGGCCCACATCCTCGGTCCAGGCCAAGTGATTTCTGTGGATGTCGATCGCTCCGTGCTTTCCGAAGCCTGGGACCACTTGCGAGCGTTTCCGGAGCGGCAGGTGCAGCTCCAGCACGGCGATGGCCGCTCGGGCTTCGCCGAGGCCGCGCCCTACGATCGCATCATGGTGACGGCGGCCACAGAGGACCTCGAACCCGCCTGGTTGGAGCAATTGGCCCCGCGCGGACTCTTGCTCGCCCCGTTGGCGCTCGCTCCGGGGTTAGCGTTCATCGTTCGCGGCAGCGTCCGCGACGGTGTCTTCCATGGCCGTCTCACCCGCGCGGCGTATTTCATGCCCCTCCGCACCGAAGGCGAGACGGGAGCCGCCGATGGTGCTATCCTGCCCACGGAAGGCCTCCAGATGCTGCCGGCTCCCTGGGCCGGCTGGTTCGATCGCAAGCGCCCGCGTGCCAATTGGCTGGGCTTTATCCAGGCCCTCGCGTTTCACGGTCTGCTGCGCGGCCTTTCCGTCCATTTCCAGGCGCTGGGTAACGAGGAGGCTGTCTTCGGAGTCAGCGATGGCGCTTGCGTCTGCTGGCTGGGGTCGCAAACCTGGCACGTGAGTGGCGAGGCCGGGCGCGACCTCGCCGGGACGCTCTGGCGTGCCTTTTTGGATGCCGGAGGACCTCGCCCGACCGAATACCGCCTTTGGGCCAGTCCGACCGGCGGTTTGGAGCTCGGCCAGGGCACCGGGTTCGTGCGTTCGGGTTGCCGCTGCCAGCACGTGTGGGAGCCGCTTGCCAAGCGGGATCGGCTGGCATGGATCTGACAGCCGCGGCGTGCCCGGACGCGCGGGACAAAAAGTTGGAAGACGGACCCTTGCGGCCTCCCCAGGGGAGAGGTTATAACGTTACCACCGTACTTGTGAGCACAGTCGGCGCACCCTCGGTCGTCGGCCGGAATCTCTCGGGCGAGAGCGCGCAGTGGGCCTGGGGTACACGAACAGCAGGAGCGGACCCAGTGATTGTGCGGGGGTCCTAGGAACAAGGGAGACGCACCAATGCCAAGCCCCTTTCCCGGTATGGATCCGTATCTGGAAGATGAAAAGTTGTGGCCACTGTTTCATCACCAACTGGCCACTTGTCTGTACCAGATCCTGTTGCCCGGTCTCGTGGATCGTTATCGCGCCCGCGTGGTGCAGCGGCATTACACCACCGAGCAGCCGCTGTTCACCTCCATCATTCGCGAAGAGCATCACGAGGAGCTCATCGAAATCCGCCAGCGCAATGACGGCCGGCTTGTGACGTTGGTGGACCTGGTCAGTCCGGCCAACAAGACCACCGCGAGTGGCCGGTCCGCCTACTTGGATAAGCGCCGCGAGGGCCGCAACGTTGCTGCTAACCTGGTCGAGATCGATCTAGTGCTGCAAGGCCAGCCGATGCTGGACTACTCACGCGAGAACTTGCCCGAGTGGGACTATGCGGTGACCGTGACCCGAGCCACGCAACCGGATCGCTACGAGATCTACACCGCGACGCTGCAAAAGCGCCTGCCGCGGTTTCGCTTGCCGCTGGCCGGCGACGACCGCGACACCGTAGTTGATCTGCACACGGCCTTCACGCGCTGCTACGATCAGGGTGGTTTTGCGGCCAAGATCGACTACGGGCGCGATCCGACCACGACCCTGAGCGAGGAGGACCGCCGCTGGCTGGCCGATTGGCTCAAGCAGCAGAAGTTGCGATAAGGCCGCCGTCTCTTTGGATCGAGCTCGATTCCCGTTTCTCGGAGGAATGCGGTATGCGTTGCCTCATGCTCGGGGCCCTGGCGATGCTGGTGTGCACACCCGCGCTGTGGGCCCAAAACCCGCCCAAGGACAAACCGCCGCCGGTCAAACCCGCGGGCGCCGCGGAGCAATACCAGGCCTTGCTCCAGGATTTCCAGAAAGCGGAGCAGGAGTTCACCAAGGCCTACCGCGACGCGAAAACAGATGACGATCGCCAGAAGGTAATCAAAGAAAAGTACCCTGCTCTCCAGAAGTTCCCGGCCCGGTTCCTGGAACTGGCGCAGAAGAATCCCAAAGACCCCGTGGCCCTCGATGCGGTGCTCTGGGTACTCCTCAATACCGAGGGAGGTCCAGAGGTTGGGAAGGCGATGGATCTGCTCGTGCAGAATCATCTCACCAACCCGAAGCTCTTGCCGCTGTGTCAGCAACTGGCTCAAGCCCCCTTGAACGTTGGGGAAAAGGTGCTCCGCGGCGTTCTCGACAAAAACCCGAGTCGCGAGCTCAAAGGTCAGGCTGGCCTGAGCCTGGCCCTGGCTCTCAAGAATCAGTCGGAGCAAGAGCCGTCAGCGAACTCCAAAAAGCAGGCCGAGGAAGCCGAGAAGCTGCTCGACGACGTCGTGACGAAGTACGGCGACATCAAAACGGAGCGTGGCACCCTGGCCGACCTAGCCAAGCCGGAGCTGTACGAGATCCGGCATCTGGCGGTCGGCAAGGTGGCGCCCGAGATTGAAGCGGAAGACAGCGACGGTAAGAAGTTCAAACTGAGCGAGTATCGTGGCAAGGTGGTGGTCCTCGATTTTTGGGCCAAGTGGTGAGGCGCGTGCATGGCCATGGTGCCTCACGAGCGGTCGCTCGTGAAACGCTTCGAAGGCAAGCCTTTTGCGCTGCTCGGAATCGACTTCGATGACTCCAAGGAAACCCTCAAGAAGACTGAGAAAGACCAGCAGATCACCTGGCGCTCGTGGTGGG
>JBGQLF010000501.1:0-7290 GCA_041499985.1 Gemmataceae bacterium | reverse complement strand
GTCGTTGATCACCAGCCGGCCTTTGTAATCGTCGAATCGGCGCGGAGCCCTGGGTTCAGGATCTTCACTGAACGGCTTGATGTGGATGCGGTCAAAGAGTTCGTGGGCCGGGGCGTTGCCTAGAGCGGACGCGTGCTCGAAGACATACAGGCCTCGGGTAGCCATGAGACCGCGCGAGGCGGAACGGTCGATTTCCCACATCGTACTGCGCAGGGCAGCCCAAAGAAGATCAAGGTCTCCGTGAGTGAAACTGGTGTCCCGCGCCAGGAGCGGATTGATGAAGCCATAGGCACGGTACAAGGCGTAGGGGACGATGTTCTTGCGGCCCATGGTACCCGTGATGTAGCCATCGGCTTTCACCTGCTTCTGCGCCTCTTCGACTGTCGCGACCGACTTGCGCGTAATGGAAATCTCCATCGGAACAATGGGATCGAGCGAGCGGGCGAAGGTCAGTTGGGCAGCACCGCGTACTTGGCCGCAGTTTGTCCCCAGAGTCATGACTGCGCCGAAAGTGCGGATATCGAAGAATTGCTGACACATCCAGGCCCGCGCCTTGGCCGTATTGTCTGCCTTGGCCTTGGCGTTCTTCTCGTCTTCCTTGGCAAGCCTGTCCTCCTTCTTCAGGGCCTCGTAGGCTTCTTGGTGCAGGAGGTTGAGAACGCGCTTCTCGTACACGGCGTCCTGCGTTTGGAAGTACAGGTTGCAGCCCGGGCGATCGCTAGCGAGGGCCGCGACAGCGTTGCGGATTTTGCGTTTGAGACAGACGTCGGTTACGAAACCCTGGAGTGTCTGTGGGTCGAGTCGTGGCATATTGCCGGCGTCGGGGTCGCCGTTGGGGTTGCCGTCTGTGACATCGAAGAGAAGGACGAAATCGTAGCGATGATCAACGACGGTGTTCGGAGCCTTGCCATTTAGCATGGTTCATAATCCTTGGTGAAAAGTAGGGATGGTATCACTCGTGTTATCTGGCAAACAGGACCGAGCAAGGAAGGCTCATGGAGCAGCCTGTTGTTCGGCAGCCTTTCTTTCCGCGGCCTGCTTGCGATATTCCGACCGTTGGTGATAGAAGCCGAGAGCAAACCGGCCCTGCTCGGGCAGCGAAAGTAGTGCGGGAAAATCGGGATCACGGCTATCCTGCTTGTGGAAAGCTTCGAGGCGTTGTTCCAGTTCCTTTTCTAGGTTGAAAGCAAAACCGGGTTTCTCGTCTCGGATCTTTTGCAAGTGATGGCGATTGAGCCGCAAAAGGACGGGGAAAACGGAGCGCGGCGCGGTCGAGGCGGAACCGAAGTAACGCTGGAGAATCTGGGCTTCCGTCCCGAACTTTTCAGGGTTTTGGCAGCGGGCCAGGAAGGCCAGCAAGCGGCCACAGGCATAGCCGGGCGAGCGCCCGGACGCTTCTGGATCAAGGTTTTCAGTCATGAACAGGTCTCCTTCGGAAGCGTTGCGATTGAGAATGAGCTTGATCAGGCCCATGCGGGCCGGACGAAACTGTTGGGATCCGGACTCGACTCGGATGCGCCGCAGGCAGGCAGCCAGTACATGCTCAGGCACACGATTGCCCTTCAGCGCAGCCATCGTCAGGAGCGTGGGCAGGTCGGGCGGCAGGTCATCGCTATCACGGACTGTGGCGCTGGCGAGCATCCACAGGGGGAAGCAGGCCGTGGACTCATTGGTATACGTGTCGATGATTTGCAGGTCGTCGAACCAACGGCTTAGGTTAGCGCGGACTTCAGGGAGTGGCGCCTCCAGGTAATCACGCACAATGGCCCGAGCCGCGTTACCCGATAGACACAGACAGTAGAAATCCCGCGGCTCCGTGCCATAATTTGGCTTGCCGCGCTGGGCTGACGCGATCAACAAAGCGACTTGGTCGGGCCTGGCGTCCTCAAGACTCATCACATCATCAAGGTTGGTCTTTTCCCGCGTCCAGAACAGAAAAAGCACATTCCCGACGCGCAAGCTACTCTTCGGTCGGTCGGGAAGCTTGCCGGCAATCAAAGCATTGAGTGCCCGCGTGTAGCCGTCTGCGGCACGGTAGCCGATCCCCGAATTAGATGCTTTGTCCAGGCCATAACTTTCAAAGGCTACCTTATCGTTCGAGACAACGCTGACTCCCTGGGGAAGTCCGCCCGGAACACTGCTGATCTTGGTAGTGTGCGACGTGGGGAGGGGGCCAGCCTCTCCGGTGATCTGGCATAATCCTTGGGGCCCTGCTTCCTGCCGCTCTCCTGATAGCGCCGCAAAGAAACGGCGATACCAGTTGCGTACGCTCTCCTTCTCCACAATGGTTTTTCCTTCGTCCGGATGCCAAGCAAACGTGCATCGGTCGCCGGCGCCAGGCTCCTTGGCCTCGACATCTGCACGGACACGCTGGGCAAGGTCCCCATCGTTTTGCAGGTGTCGGCCGAACGCCTGGACGGCTCGGAGCGCTGCGTCATCGGTTTGGTCAGCAGCCTGGTTAATCTGTTCCCAGAAGGTCTGCCGACTGTTGAGGCTCTTGGATTCGTCACTGATGGGCAGCACGCGGGCGAGCGTGTCGACGAAAAACCGGGCAAAACCAGCGTTCGCCGCGTTACCATGTGCCTTGGGTATAAGTAACGCCTTGCCTTTGTCTGGCTTCGTTTTCGGTGGACTGTCCTTCTTTCGACTCGGCAGCGTAAGGACACCGCGCCACTCGTCTACGCCGAGGTATTCACCATTGGCTCCCAGCTTGATGACGAAGGGAACAGGCTGCTCCTCGAATGCTGGGTCTGTTAGCAGCTTTTCGCGCTCGGCCAATTCGTAAAGACGTTTCAGGATCATGATGCCATCTCCTGGGGCCAGCCAAATACCGTAATGGGATCTTCACCATGAGGCCCGCGGCCCTGGGTGTCACAGTGCAGGACTCCGGATTTGACTTGTGCCTCAAAATAACCTGGCAGGTTTTGCCCCTCCGCTCCGAAGTCGGCCCCAAAACGGATGTCGTAAAGCATGAGGCCCAGGGGTTCCGACCAGTTGACGAAACGCTCTTGGCCATCAGGGAGAGCAAAATTACACGCGAATTCGCGACAGCCGAGATACGGGCGGTGGAAGCAACGCCCCTTGGCCACTCGATCCTGGAACATGGCAACATACTTCGCTACAGTGTCCGGCCCCTGGGGTTCATCGACATCGTGTGGCTTGCTGCGCGTCCGGTTCGCTTTCTTCGTGAGCAGGGGAGAGGCATGGATCAGGTAGGCGACATCTTTGAGGGCCAGCGTGTTGCGCTGCGTCCGGTTCTGGCCGCCGGCGCTTTCACGGCCTGCTGAGTCCACCAGATAAGGCTCAAAGTCTGCCGCATGCGACATCCAACTAGCCACTGTCCTGGGTGCAATTTTACCCTGGATTTCATTGCGGCGGAAACCGACGAGGCGATAGGGAGGTCTGCTGGAATCGGGCAGCAGCCACCAGGGCTCCAGGATAGTGATACGCCGAACGTGCCAGCGCATCTGTGGCTTGAAGAGAATGGCGTCAAGCACCCCGCGCGCAGCCGAAGGCGTCATAATCGGATAGGAAAGTCTTTCGACTTTCAACTCGGGCCGTGTGAAACAGGCATAGTCGGCCCATACTTTCACGGAAACAGTCGGTCGCTCATTCATAGGTCTTTGCCCTCAAACTGCCGGCAGGATGTTCGTGCCGTCCGACGTTAAACCAAGACAGGGGTCATACGGCCCCCACCAAACTGACACACCGGATCGATCTGCAACTACTTCCGAGCTTCGCATCAATTCATCCCGGCGTAGGTTGACCTGGAAACTCCCTAGACGACGAAAGCCCTGCTTGCTTGGTTGTCGTCGCAGTTGTTCGAGCAGCCGTTCGATCTCGTCTCGGTGCGAGTCCCAGGTGGCCACGACCACGGGAACGGTGTCCTCGTCGATCAGGCGATACTTGCCCGCGACCGCCACGAAACGCTTGTTCCTGCGGTCATCCTGGATCTGGTGCTGATCCAATTCCCCCGTGCGATAAAGCCGGCGGAAATACTCCTGCATCATCTCAGGCCGCCCGATGTCCGGCTCACGCCCAGCGGCCAAGAAGTCCTGCTCAACGGTAGCCCTCCCGGCCTTGTACCAGCGATCCGAGGGCAGTTTCCCTTCACGGCTGCGGAAGACGATGGCTTGCCCACCCGGAGTACCATCCGCGCCGTTCAACAGCCCCTCGCGATTGCAGCGGCCGGCGGCCTGGATAATCGCCTCAAGCGGAGCCATCTCACGCAGGACCAGCGGGAAATCCACATCCACGCCCGCTTCGATCAGTTGCGTCGTGACGAGCCAGCAAGGACTTCGCTGTGCCAGACGCCGGCGAACCTCGTCGAGCACTTCCAGACGATGGGCGGGACACATTGCTGTGGAAAGGTGCAAGGCATCGTCACAGGCGAATTGACGCAGTTCTTCGAAGAGTTCTCGGGCCGCGCGTTTGGTATTGACGATACATAACGCGGCGGATCGCTCGGCCATGCGGGCCACGACTTCGGCCCAACCCAGGGGTGCCTCGTCTCGGGCGGGCCAGTGAACGTGTACCCGGCGAAGTCGCTCATACAAGCGCAGCTCGGTCGGCACAATCTCCCGCACTCCGCTCAGCCCTTCGGGCAGGTCATCCCGCTTCGTCCAGGCCGGTTGGGTCGCTGTACACAGCACCAGGGTGCAATCCGCTATGTCTGCCAAGTGCGAAAGCATGGAACACGTCGGCACAATCAAATCCGGCGGCAGTGTCTGGCATTCATCCAGAATCACCACGCTACGAGCGATGTTGTGCAGCTTGCGACACTGACCGGGCCGATTGGAAAACAGGCTCTCAAAGAATTGAACGCTCGTCGTCACGATGACCGGGGCATCCCAGTTCTCAGCCCGTCGAGCAATCTCCTCCGCTTCCGGCTCGTTCGAATCTCCGCCGGGCGGCTCGGCGAGGCTATGGTGCTCGAAGACCACGTCCGAGTTGTCCTCCGCTTGCAGGGCGCGCCGAATTTCGCGAGCGTTTTGCTCGATGATCGTCAGGTAGGGGGCGACATAGATGATGCGCCGCAGCCCATGCCGCTGCGCGTGAGCCAAGGCAAATGCCAAGGCCGAGAGAGTCTTGCCGCCGCCAGTGGGAACTGTCATGGCAAACAGTCCCGGAGATTGGTTGGCTGCACGCAGCGCCGCCTCAAGAACCTCACGACGGATTGAGGCAATATGCGCATCCGGGCAGATCAGGGCTTTGCTGCCGATGTAATCAAGCACGCTCTGGAGTCCGGCTGCGGGCTCGAGTGCGGGCGCGGTAGGTTCCGGAGGCAAGTCCTTACCCCGGCGGTGAAACGCGGTGGTATCCTTCCAGTCCGCATCGACCAGACAACTGAAGAGCAGCCGCACCAGCAGATCGAATCGCAAGACGTCCTGGCCAGCTTGCCAGGCTGGGATCATCTGGGTCAGTTCGGGGCACTCGGCTCCGGCAACCTCCCAAACACGGTTGGCAACGTCGCGTCCACTGGGTCCCTTGAGCAGTTCCTGCAATTCACTCAGATCGGGCAGACCACCATGATGACCAGCGATCGCAAAGGCAATGTCCAATCGGTGCCCGCGATCATAACCGGCAGCAGCACCGGCCTGTTTGTGTCGGGTCAGTTCGCTCTTCGGGCGTCGTCCGCGAATCATTTGTTGGAACTCGGGACGATATTTCCCCAAGTCGTGGAGCAATCCCGCCCAGAATGCTCCAGCGTGGAAAACCTCCTTTTCCCGCTGTTGGTCCTCCTTATCTTCCAATGATGAGGGCCTGGCCTCCCGCGCCATTTGTTCCGCCAGAAGGGCCACCGCGCGCAGATGATCAACCAAAAGCTGCCAACCATCGGGTGGTTGCCTCGTCTTGTCTGCCGGAGAATGAGCATAGAAGTCGCTTGCCACAAGGCTCCCTCCGTGCTTGAGTGCGCGGCTGACGGTGTTGGTAAATCTGTACACTAAATAAACATTTGTCAAGCATTTTCTGGAGAACGATGCTTTCTGCACGTCTTCAACAGTGCGAAGATCTGGAGACAGACAATGGGAAGAGCATGAACGTTGACTCTTCGCGATTCCGCCCGACGCAAGCAACTCGATCCGTTCTCGATCGGCAGTGTAGAAATACGAGCAGTCGTCTTCCCACCTACGGACGGCCGGGTTGTCCGCGAAGCATCAATGCGATTTTCCATTTTTATATGAAGAGGCGTCAACACTCTTTGGGAAGATGGGCAAGATCTCTTGGCCTATTGGAATAGGATTGGCGCTCTGTCCGGCACTTTCGGATCAACGAGTCTGGAGCGACTCCCCTGGCCAGCCTATTCGGAAAGTGCCTGCTCAGGACAGGAACCGCGCCGCCGCGCTGCATGGGAGGGCTGCTTGCCAGCCGACGCCCTCCAATTGTGCACGATTGTCCGATGCATTGCATTGCCTTGCGTTGCCCCGCGATTTCGTTGGCACCCCCCCCAGGGAGCAACGCCGCAACGCATCTCCGTAACCCTGGTAGTGACAAGCCGATCCGCTCCAAGATCCGTTGCCCTCTTCCGGTCGAGCCTCCCGACGCAGTCCGCCTTTGGCAAGCATCCCCCTTCCGGGTGGCCCCGCTTCCGGCGATACGATGACTACAACCTCCGTAAGGTCCACGGAGGCCAACCATACATTGAGAGAGAAGCGTTTCTCCAGAACGATGCCGCGAGGTTCTTCGTTCGTCCCGGGTCGGCCAAGAAGATTGTCCTCGGTTCCACGAAAGGTGGGAAGTAGTCCAGGCGTGGGGCCGAATGTTGCCGGTGGACCGCGTGCGGCTCGCTTTGGTGCCGTGTCGTGGTCGCCAGGCGGTTCGCCGCTCGGAGGCTTGACACGCTCGCTGCAATGGCCAGGATTCTGGTCATCATGGCGCGGCGGCAACCCTCTACCCTGGCCTTTGCCGCCGCGGTCACGACGCACCTGCGGGCCATCGACACGGGCGGGGTGGAGGTGCAGCTATGAAGATTGCGTCGGTCGCGGAGGTAAAGTCCCAGTTCAGCGCTTTCCTGAAAGCCAGTGAGGGCGGGCCGGTCGTGGTGACGCGCAACGGGCGACCCGTCGCTGTCATCGTCGGCGTACAGGACGAGGAGGAGATCGAGCGGCTGCTGATGGCGTATTCGCCGCACCTGCGGGCGATCTTGGAGCGCTCCCGCCAGCAGTTTCGCGAGGGGCAGTGGCTGAACGAAGAGGACTTCTGGTCACAATTCGAGCAGGGCCAGCCGTCCAAGAGGTCGGCAAAGCCAAGGAGGAAGTAGGCCTAACGAGGGCATGGTTCAGATCGGCT
>JBGQLF010000500.1:0-7297 GCA_041499985.1 Gemmataceae bacterium | reverse complement strand
CGGACAACTCTCCCAGCAAGGGCTTCCACTATCCTATGTGGAACGACTTGTGGAAGAGATGTCGGATCACTTCAACGACATTCAGGAGGAGAAGATGAGCATGGACGCGACCGAAGCTCGTAGCGTTGCCGACCGGCTAGGCAGGCCCAGCGATCTCGTACAGGTCACTGCCGCGGAGTATCGCAATTCGTTCTTCTGCCGGAAGCACCCGGTCCTGACGTTCCTTCTGCTGCCCATCCCGGTGCAAATCGTTCTGTGGATGGCGTACCCCCTTACCTGCTTCAGCCTCGCCTACATTTTTCGATTCGAAAAGATTCCTACTTCACCCCTTGGCAGCACCGCCGCGATCTTTCTTGAACTCATGATGTTCGGATTGCTACTGGCGCCGTGGACCCTTTCGGCCCTGATCTTCTGCCGACTCGCTGCCTGGAGCGGCCAACACTGGCGGTGGTCGATGCTTTCCTGTGGTATCCTCGCCGTCCTTAGTGGTTTCGTAGGGATGGGCGCGCCCGCCCCCATTTTTGGTGGACGGCCCATTAGCCTAACTCAGTTCCTTATCTTCGCACTGCCCCTTGCAATCGGTACGTGGTGCAGTTGGCAGAGGAGTAGAAAGCAACACATCCCACAGGCCGTGCCATAAGGCTTCAACATGGCTACAACGACACGGTGCGTGACGAATTGCGGGGTCAGCAGTTAGCCATCCACAAGGATCTCTTTCACCACGCGGCCGGACTGGCCGTCGATCAGCGACCCCGCCCGCCCGTTTCGGACGAAGACCAGCCGCTCCGAAAGGTTCATTTCAGCAACGCGATGAACCCGGCCTGCTCAAAGTGGCGGTCACCGGTCAACGCTTCCGAGATCCCTTTCTGCTGCATGACAACGAACGAGATGCAGTCGGTAAGCGACCATTCCTTATCGGGCCGGGCGATGTACAGCGCCACGCCTTGCTCATAGAGCGCCATTTCGAGCGGTACGACCTGGGTATTCCCATTAGCGAGTAGCCTTTGACGGATCGCTGCAAATTGCGTTCGCTGTCGGGATGTCGCCAACCCATCTGCGAGCTCCGTAAGCACCCATTCCGTCGTGACGAGTTGACCCATGAAGTTTGTCGTCCACTCCAGGACTCGGGCGTGATCCGCATCGATCTTGCTGAGCAGAGCGATGAAGTAGAACGTATCCGCGAACACCGGGTTCATCGCTTCGGGGCTCCGTGGATGTAATGGTCGTGCTGGCGTGCCATGTCGCTGGGTAAGTCACTCACTGTGCCGGCCAGCTCGAGGATCCCTGCCAGTGTCGGCTTCAGAGCCTCCTTTCCCGGCTCGGTCTTGACCACGACCTCGACCTTCGTACCTTCCGGCAAAGAGTAGCCACCTTCCAGTACCACGACGCCGTTCCGCACCATGCCTTCAAGACTCATGATTCATTCTCCTGTAGGGCGACTTTCCCATTATAGAGGCTACAACGTCGGTCCAAGCGATCGTAATTCTGCGGAACAAGGTGATGACTGACCCATTGGGATTGATTCGGTAACTCCGAGACACCGACCTCTTGTCCCCAAAGTCGCCAGCCCGGCGGGGGCATTTGGTGCAGGCGGTCTTTGTGCAGCTGAAGATCCAGGACTGGCCCTCCAGGGCCGAAGCACCCGAAAAGGCGGGCATGAACGAGCCCATTGGCCACGAACGTGCTATACCTCGCCTTTTCATCTTGAGCGTTTCTCCAGGCAAGCCCTTCCTCTCGCGCCCAGTTGTTTAACTGCTCAAGCGGCGTTGGACCGAACGCTTGCTCGGCAAGCGGGCGCCACCTATTCCAGAAGCTGCTGTCATCGACCGTGTCCCAGCAGCAAAGGCTGAAGGTCTTCTCGAACAAGGGGAACATCCGGGATTCGCGGAGGAATGGCTCAAAACCCAGATGAACGATGCCTTGGCTGTTTAATCCCCATGCGTCCAGGATCTCATTCAAGGCTCTGTCGCCACCCAGCGAGCTGGTTCCCCAGTTGCTGGATGTGAAGGTTACGACGGCCGAAGGTATTCCTCCCAAATTGAGCCTGTCTAGGATCCCGAGCACCGAAGGCTTGGCCAGGCTCAGGGTTCGATCCTGACCGACAAGCCAGTAGTCGGTGGCCCGAGTAAAAACAACGGGATCACCGGGGCCTCTGTGTCGAAGTGCCTCAAGAAACGCGAACTTGCGGGCAGCCTGAACGACCAGCTGGCTTGATTCCCACTCGCCGCTCTGTGCCGGACCGACCCTATCATTCCATTCTGTTGCGAGTGGTCCACGTTTTGCCTCGATAAACAGAGCCGCAACCGGTGTAGTATCATTTCGGAACACGACACGAGCAGGCCGTCCGGGTCGCCAAAGCCCGAGAACGAAGGTTCGAGTAGGGTTGTTATGGCGTTTGCTTGGTGGATAGCCTCCGACAAGTCCTTGGAAACTCCATCCAGAGGCATGACCCCGGCCAGTTTTTCTGCCGCAGAGGATAGATTGTACAGGTCAGCAAACCAGGCTCCCACGAACCCTCGTTCGGAGTAACCCAGCCATTCATTTCCGTTCCCCATGTGAGTTATCCTGTAAGGCGTCAGTGACCGCCAAGCAACGTTGCCCGTGGTGTGACTGGTTTGTCATCGCCTGTGGACAAATACGTGTACTCTATGGATTTGAACTCTGCTGGCAGCACGACGGCCAACTAATCCGTCTGTATTTCCATACCTTTTCTCTTCCTCATTAGTAGGTTGGGTGGCTGCTTTGCAAGAGTTGATGGTGTTTTTCCTTCCGCCTTGACTTTGTAAAGTCGGGTCGGATGATAGCTACAATGGGCCAATGGGTACTTACTGACCGTTTGTGGGGATAGTCTTGAGAACGAAAATTCCTTGGCCCCGTTTGTCGAGCTATTCCGCCGCTACCGGCAGGAGTGGCTCGCCTTGGTCGCCACGGGGTGCGAGCGGGGTTGGCCGTGGGCGAACCTGCTCGCCCCAGAAAGGGTGGCGGTGTGATGAGCGACGACATCCAATTCCGGCTGGACGGCATCGACCCCCAAACTCTCGGCCTACGTCTCGCGGAGGCACGCAAGGCCAGGGGGCTGACCCAGGAACAAGTAGCCGAGTACCTCGGTTGTAGCCGTCCGACCTATATCGCCCTAGAGAAGGGGGAGCGCCTAGCCAAGACCGAGGAGATCCTCCGACTGGCGGGGTACTTCGGTCGCAGCGTGCATCAACTGGTCCGGCCCGGCGAGCCGGTGATCGAGTTGCAGCCGCACCTGCGGGCCGTCGCACAGCGGATGAAGACCGGTGGCGACGAGCAGGAGTTGGCCCAGGCGATTGGCGCGTTCCAGCAACTCGCGGAGGATTACCGCGAACTGGAGCGGCTCACGGCGGCCCCGCTCCGCACGAACTATCCGCCCGAAGTTCCGTTGAGCACCCGCATCGACGTGACCGAATTGGCTGAGGGCGTAGCCCTCCAGGAGCGGCAACGGCTCGGCTTGGGCGATCAGCCGGTCGTCAACCTCCGTAGCACGTTGGAGTGGGATGTCGGCCTCCGTATCTTCTATTGGCCCCTCCCCTCGGCCCTCGCGGGGATGTATGCGTATGCCACGGACCCGGGCTGCTGCATCCTGATTAACCGCAAGCACCCCGCCGTGCGACGGCGAGTGTCCCTGCTCCACGAGTACGGCCACCTGATCGCGGACCGCCATAAGCCGGGCATCGATTACCTGAGCATAAGTGGTCGCAAGCCAGCAAACGAACGCTTTGCCGAAGGGTTCGCCCTGAGCTTCCTCATGCCCGCCAGCTCGGTCCGGCACCGCTTTCACGAGATCGTCACGACGACCGGTGACTTCCAGGTGGCGAACCTCTGCCGCCTCAGCCACTTCTACTTCGTCTCTGTGGAAGCGATGACCCTGCGCCTGGAAGGGCTTGGGTTGATCCCCAAGGGAACGCTGAACCACCTGAAGGAGTCCAAGTTCGCGGCCACCAAGGCGGCTCGGCTCCTGGAGCTTGCCCCCTACTCCGAAACCGACGATCCCTACCCGGAGCGGTACAAGTTCCTGGCCGTCGATGCCTACGAGCAGGAAAAGATCAGCGAGGGGCAACTCGCCCGCTTCCTGAGGTGCGATCCGGTTGAAGCGCGGCGGATCGTAACGGAGTGCCTGACGAGTACGGATGTGTCGGCAGACGGGCAGTGGAAGACCCTCCACCTGGAGGAATTCGAGCAATCGCTGCTGCCGGACGCCTCGTGAGAAGGAGAAGGGGCCGTGCAGGATGTCGCCGTCGATGCCTGCTGCCTGATTAACCTCCTGGCGGCGGGGAAGATTCTGACGCTCGAGCCACGGACTGCACCGCCGCCAAGACGGAAGGCCAGCCGCCCGCAGATGGCCCCGACGAAACAGCCGGCGCCTGGCCTGGAGTACCTTCTCCACGTCCCCGCGAAAGTGGCCAAGGAAGAGGCCCTGTATATCCTCCAGCTGGACGAGGACGACGCGAGTAAGCTCGTCAAAGTCGCCATCGACCTGACGCCGCTCCTCTCCGCGGGCGTGCTGAACACCTGCGACGTGCAGGAGCAGGCCGAGGCAGACGACTTCGTGAGGTTGGCCACCACCCTGGACGACGGGGAGGCGATGGGCCTGGCGGTGGCAAAGAACCGAGGCTGGCTGCTGGGCACGGACGACCGGAAGGCCATCCGGCTGGCAACCCAACTCGGCGTCACGCCCATCACGACGCCAGAACTGGTGAAACATTGGGCCGACCGGAGCAAGCCCACGGACGCGGAGCTCGCCGCCGTCTTGCAACGGATCCAGTCCTTCGCCCGGTTCGTTCCGCGGAGAAACTCGCCCTTGCACGCTTGGTGGACCGACGCGGCGGGCAAAGCGAAGAGTTGAGATAGGAACGCGGCCTTGATTTGCTCCACCAGCACGTTGAACGCGGCGTGCGGGCTTCCGACGTTCGGGCCAGGAGTTGACCCAAGCAGGAGGCAATCAAGCCACAACGGCGAGGGACCAGGAACGTCCGGAGGACGGAGGGCGCTAGGGCGGATGGATGTGCGGATCCCCGCAGGAGCTGTACCGGTCCTTGGCTTAGCCTCTTTTCTTTCGCTTCGGGAGGTGGCTCTGATAAGCCTTCCGCCGTCTCTTGGCCGCTGTCCGCAGTGGCTTTTTTCTCATCATCTGATTTCTCACTTCTTACACTAGGGTTGGTTCTTGACCGCTCTCAGCAGCTGACTCAACAAGATGTTAGTCACAAGACCGGTGGAATTCAACCCTCGAATCGAGAGGTTTACTAGCCCGAAGCGCCAGCGCGGGATCCTTGCCGAGGGACGGGACAAGCCGTGGTATACTGCAACGCTCCGAGACAACCAGGACTTCAAGAGGACGAGAATACCAACCATGCACCGGACACCTGGCTTCGTTGTGGGCTGGCTGGCTGTGCCGATCCTTGCCAGCATGGTCCTGGATACGGGCTAAGCAATACTGGGAAGAAATCCTGACCCGAGCCAACGCCGAGTAACGTGTCGTCGAAATCCACAAGGAGTATCCCCATGCTACGTCTACTGGTTGCTGCCGTGGGCGGGCTGGCGCTCGTCGCCGGCTGCGTTTGGGCGTTTGAGGTCACTGCCACGATCCGAAGAATCGATGCCGAAAAGGGCATCGTGGTCTTCACAGCAGGACCAATGGACCGAACCGCCCGAGTCGCCAAGGGTGCAAAGATTCTGGATGCCAAGGGTAAAGAACTCGCGGACGGTCTCAGGGCGAAAGATCTCCAAGCAGGGGCCGAGGTGACGCTTACGGTGGAACGAGAAGACGACAAGCCTGTGATCAAGGCGATCCAGCTGGGCAAGAAAACGGCTCGAGCGGAGCCGCCCACGGAAGGAGAGAAAGTAGATACATCCAGGTTGATCGCTCTGAGCGACCTGGGCGACAAGGAATATCAAGGCTTCCAGGGCGGCCTGTATCCGGACGGCAAGAACGAGCGACCGGCCAGCCACACGGCTGCGGGATTGCAATTGGCCAAGCAAATCCGGCCGCTCGACGCCAACGGCCAGCCGAGCGCGGATGGCAAGATCGTGCTCCTCGGAGTGGGTTTCAGTAACACCGTGCAGGCTTTCCAGGGGTTCATACAGGTTGCCCAGGCCGACAAGGAAATCGATCCCAAGCTCGTTCTCGTGAATGGGGCCGTGGGCGGCATGTCGGCGAACATGATTCAGAATCCCGACGACAACGGCCGGGGCACGCTCTACTGGACCACCGTGGACGACCGTCTGAAGGCTGCTGGAGTGACGCGCGCCCAGGTGCAAGTCGTGTGGATCAAGGAGACCAACCCGGGGCCTCACGTGGGCGGGTTTCCCAAGTACATTCAGGCGTTGCAGTCCGAGCTGACCAAGATCGTGCAGCACGTACACCGGCGTTTTCCCAACGTGAAGCAAGTTTTTCTTTCGAGCCGTACCTATGGCGGCTGGGCCCGAGGACGGGCCGGCCGCGGACCAGGCAACTCCGAGCCGTATTCTTATGAGACCGGTTTTGCCGTGAAATGGCTTTTGGAAGAACAGCTCAAGGGCAATCCCGAATTGAATTACGACAAGGCGTTGGGCAAGGTGACGGGGCCGTGGCTCAGCTGGGGACCCTACTTGTGGGCCAACGGCACGGTCGCGCGCGCCGATGGCTTCCGCTTCGAGCTAGCCGACTTCCGTGACGATGACCGCATGCACGAGTCGCCGGCCGGGCAACGCAAAGTAGGCACCTTGCTCTTACAGTTTTTCAAGACCGACCCGACGACCCGGGGATGGTTTGTGAAGAAGGAGAGCTGAAAACAAGGATCGCGGAGACAGGCTACGTGCCTTCTGGTCCGTCGCGTGCACCCGCTCGACGCAGTTGGTTTTTTGCCTCGGGAACGGGAGCAAGGTACCCTTTCTCTGGGAAGAAGTGGCCGCGGCCGGTCTGCGGCTGGAGGGCTTTGTGGGCTTCTCCTTCCCGAACGAGGGATTCTGGATGACCCATCCTTTGCGTACGTTGTTTTGCTTGGTGGCTTTCCAGATGGCGATGCTGGCCTGCCCTCAGCCTGCTCGTGCGGCCTGACGGCAGCTCACCCCTGAGGAGGAAGCAGTTGCTTCCCGAGAACGCAAGCACAGAGAGCTGTTCATCGGCGGAGTCGGGGCTGTGGTGGGCTGCCTCGGTTTGCTGAAGCTCGCTCTGGATTTTGTCGACCAACAGAGTAAGCGCGTTCGCCTGGCCCGAGAAAGGCAAGCCTCCGTGCCACCCGATCCCCAAGGCCGGCCCAGCGACTCGTCCAGCGAAGAACCGTGGACTTACTAT
>JBGQLF010000499.1:0-7315 GCA_041499985.1 Gemmataceae bacterium | reverse complement strand
GTAGGGGGTGAGGGGGCCGGTGATCGACACCTGATAAACGGCGGGCGAGATCCGCGGGTGCCGGTGCATGTTGAAGTGCACGTTGTACGGTTGGCGCAACGTTTCGAGCAGCGACGAGGGGTTCTTCAGAAACGTCACCCCGAGGTCGTGCGGGCCGGCTTTCAGCGTCAGACGGAATTTCAGATGGGCATCGACTTGCTGGAAGTCCTTGCGGCCCGGCGGCGGCTTCACCGTGAACAGCTGGATCCGCTCGCGATCGAGCAGCACCTCGAGTTCGTGCGGTTCGTATAACCCCTCGACGTGTTCATTGCGGTCGCGCGTGAGGCGGATCTGGATATCGTAGGCGCCATCCTGCGGGAAGGTGTAGCGAATCCGCGCGCCGCCGCGCGTCCCGATCGGCAGCCCGTCCACGCGGTCCTCTTGCGTGATGTCCGGTCGAACGCGGATCGTGTCGCCACCGGGCGACCGGCGCGCGCCGCCGACTGCCAGTCGGCTGATCCGCTGCGCCGCCGTGATGTAGCGGTCCAGCAGGGTTGGCGAGAGCTCCCGTACGGTCACGTTGTCGAACCCATGACTGGCTTCATCGAGCGGCAACAACGCCACCGCGTCGATCTCGAGCGCCAGCAAATCGCGAATGGCGTTCTGATACTCGGTGCGCGTCAGCCGCCGGATCGTGTCGGTGCGCCCCGGATTGGGCCGCTCCGCCGCCGCCCGATCGAGTGCGCTCTCGAGTTGCGAAACGACGGCAACATAGGTGTCCTCATCCGGCCGCTTTTTACCCGCAGGCGGCATCTGCCGCCCGCGCAGCCGGCGGACAACCTTCTCCCAAACCTGTGGCTGACGGCCGATGTCCTCCGACACGACGGAAGCAAGATCCAACCCGCCCTTGGCCGCCTCGGCGTCGTGACAGCCCAGACAAAACTGGCTGACCACCGCCCGCACCGAAGCTGGCTCCGCGCCGAACGTCGCACTCGACAGAACCAACGCCGAGGTGGCAGAAAGAATCAGGGGGATCCGGTTGTGCATCATGGCCGTTCCGTGCGCTTCAAGACTCCAACGCAGTCTTCTCCAGATAGACGCCTTCTGGGATCACGACTTCGACTTCGGTGGCTGATAGTACCCGTGCAGAAGGTCCGCTGGCAACGGAATTCCTGTCCGGGGGGGACCACCGGGCGAAGAGTCGGTGACGATTGCCGCTTCCTGAAGGCCGCGATTGGCGAGATCGGCTGGTGCTCATCTAGAGTCTGCTCAGGTGCTTTGTTACAATGACGGGCAAGGAGCAAGCCATGCT
The DNA here is from genome assembly GCA_041499985.1 of Gemmataceae bacterium. Classification (GTDB taxonomy): domain Bacteria; phylum Planctomycetota; class Planctomycetia; order Gemmatales; family Gemmataceae; genus JBGQLF01. Next base: position 6,024 of record JBGQLF010000499.1, on the reverse strand, counting down.
CGAACTTACCCAACAGCCGGAACCAGCCCCTGAGGCCACCAGCCTTGAGCCGCCACGGCTGCACGAGACCAGAGGAGACTTGCCATGAGCGTCACCTACAGTGAGAACGTCACGCAGCGGGCGGAGGAGTATTCCCGGTTGCGACAGGTGACGGAGTGGCTGCAAGAAATCCTCGGCCCATCTGCCGAGTCGGTAGCGGTGGAGTGGGATCGAGCGCCGGACGCTAGGGGTCGTCCGCACTACACGCTGAAACTCACCGATGAGACGGGCGAGATGGTGACAGATGCTTTCACTCCCGACGAACTGGAGCTGAGGCGTCCACTGCGCTTTCGGTTGCTGGATCTCTGGGGGAACCTCCTCCAATTGCGCTCGGACCGTCAAGTCAGGAAACTCCAGCAGCTCGTCCTGGATGGAGAATGACGGTGGCGAAGCCGACTCACGACGAGCTCATCCGCGAACTCACGAGGGAGGTCGCCGTCCTGGACGAGCGGGTGAACACGCTGCGTGAAGAAGTGCGCGAACTGAAACGGGGGCTGGAGGAATCCAGTAAAAAGCGCTGGTCTCTGCTTCCACCCGTCTTTGGGGCCATCGTCAGCGCCTTGCTTGGGGCTTTGGTAGCCTACTTCGTATCCCGGAGATGAGTGCCGCAGGTTGTCGAGGCTAGAACAGCGACGGTTCTTTCTTCTTCAGCAGCAGCGCCATCCCTTCTGCGCGAATCCGCATGGCCTCGGGCGAGACCTCGAATTTGAGAGCCAATGGCCCAACCGCGTTCTCCAGAAGAACCTCATCGGTCACGTGGTCGCCATAGCCGTTATTTTTCGACTTTGGCTTCGATCCAATGCTTCGCAGCTTCGACCTGGCCTACAGCAGGCTGAAGCCCGTAGTTTGATCTCATACGCCGAGGTCGGTACTCGTTTATATATTTGAGCATTCGCTCTAGGAGCTCAGGGGGGAGGGCACCCAGGACCATCTCCGGGCACTGGGGGTCGAGCAGGTGCAAGGACTCGACCACCAAGTGGTCGGCCGTAAGCGCGCCCTTTTGGTACATGGCGACAAGCTTTGCCATCATGGCTTCCCCTCCTTCCTCATGCGTTCCACCAGTTCATCAGCAAGTTCCCACGCCTTGCGCAGTGTTCCAGGTACAAACCGAGTGCGCTGCCAGGATGTCTTCCATCGGCCACTCGAACGTTTGCATCCCATTGCCAACAACATGGTACCAGCATCGGCATCCAGGATCAGCCTACTCGGTCTTGCGAACTTCTCCCGAGGAGGCGCTCCGCCTCGTCCGCGAAAGGGCCATCTCGGGCGGAGAGTCGGTGACGATTGCCTCTTCCGGAAGGCCGCGATTCAGGATTGGCTACGCGCTCCCTCGTCCGCGCCGAGCCAGCAGGAGTTCTTGACAAGATCCCCATCTCACGGAGCTGCTGCACGAGATCTACTGCCAGCGCGGCCGGCTGGCCGACCTGATTTCTCCTTGACATTCCGCCGCGCGAATCCGATACTGATTATGGAGACTCGGCCTAGGGGAGACCTTCGGGTGGCCCCGAAGCGTTGTCTCCTTTTTTATTCCCGTCCAGGTGCGCATGGGTTAGGTACATAGCAGATCCCCCACACCTCGAAGACGTGCCCATCCTTGTATCCATCGCCGTGAAACTGTAAACCGCGAAGCCAGTCGAAGAACTCCCGCCGGAGCTCTTCGCGAACGGGTTCGTTCATTCCGTGCGTTGGCAGTCGGAATGCCCAATTCACGCAAGAGATGCAGACGTCCGCCGCTTGAATGGGGTAGGCCATGTCCGACGACACGAAGAACGGCGTCGGCACGATCCATTGAGTGCGATAGCGGCCGGTGTTGCTCGTGCTGAAGTAGCTTTCCAGTTGCCGGACGAACTTCCGGTCCAGCTTCTTGTCGGTTCCGTCCATGACCAGCAGGCCGTGCTGCTGCTCCTGTTCCAGGAAGTAGAAGAACCGCTCCAGCAGGAAGACCTGATCCTTGCGAAGCAGATCCTCGGCTGGGCCGGTGGCCTTGCCTGCGCCGCGAGGAATCATGCTGGCGAACAGCACCGCCTTGTGATCCCGCAGCAGTTGGAACATTCCCCGCGCCATTTCGAGACACGCCTGGCCATAGGCGCAGAATTCACTACTGTTTGGGCTGAGCTTTTGGAAGCCCTTCATCAGGAACGACCGGCAATGTTTCTGCCGCTCCGCCACTGGCATCGGTTCGGCCTGGCTGGCGAACCGGAACCGCTTTCTGTCCAAGAGCGTGCAGCCCTTTAGCTCCTTTTGGAACTCGTGGAGCGAACAACCGAATGCTTCACGCTCCAATTGTTGGACGGTCCGCGTGAAGGGCCAAAGTTGCGCATCCTGCAAGGCGATTCCGCCGCGCACCTCGTACGGCATCTGCACGTGGTCGTGCCCGCTTTCGTCGAGGAAGAGAAGCCACGCCATCACGTCGCACTCCCAACCATCCGCTCCGCTCCTGGCCGGCGGTTTCTTCGGAACGCCCGTACTTGCCCAACGCCTGGGCGTGGGACAACAGCCACGACGCTTCGTCCAACAGAGGCTCCAGCAGAGGGGCAGACGGCTTGCCTTTGGGGCGGCCCATCTTCCGGTTCGTCCTGAGTATGGCTGATTTCCAATGCACGCCGCAAACGCGGTAGCCAGTAGCTTGCGCGATCCCCCTCGTCGGTCGCGTAGGCGACCGGCAGGGATCAGATGGGCGAACGCTCGTGCGGCCAGGGCCACGGCCGCCCGTTCCACGACCTGTTCCACCCCACCCGCCCATTATCTTTACGAGATAGTTTACGCGGTGAACGAGCGTGCTAACAACTCGATACAGGGTTTACACAACATGTTTCGTCTCCTTAGCACGACGATTTGGCCAACCGAGAAAGGCCGCCACCCGAGTCCGCTCCCTTTGCGGTCGCTGGGACAGATTGCCAACAAGCTGCGATGCTTGCTCGCCGTGCAGCGTAATCAGTTGCTGGCTCGTGAGATAGGATCAGTCCATTACGTCCTCGCTCCTCTCCTTGCGATCGGCCGAATCAACGGGCATTCGCAGGGCTTCGAAGACCAAGAGAGAACGGCTTACGATTGGCCCCGAAATTGCTCGGATGTTCCACCATCCAGAGGAGCAGTCTCCCACAGCCTGTGAGCGACGTATACTCGACGCGGAGTGGTCTGACACAACGAGCCGCCGGGTTTATCCCGGCGGGGACAAGCCCCGCCGCTCGTTCGGTCGTGTCACGCTTTCCTGCGTCGAGTAGAGCATAGCGCTCGTTACCCGATCTTCCAGCTCAGGTCGGAAAACCGTCAACCTTGTTTGCAACCGACTCGCCGTCGTCCCCACGGCTGCGTCCGCCCGGCGCCCTGAGAGAGGCCATTGGGATCGACCTAGCGATGCTACAGGAGAATCGCCCATGACGCTGCCTTTTCTGAAACGATGGTTGCGCACTCCCTGGGACTCCAGTCTTCGAGGGCGCGAGTTTTTTCGCCGACCGTGGCTCGAACAGCTGGAAGAACGCGTGCTGCTCGACTCCGGGCTTCCCCAGGCCATCGTCGTTGGGCGGACGCTCTCCTCGTACACGACTAGCAGTATTCTGAACAACCAGGAAACCATCACCTACACGGTCTACAACGAGCAGTCCAACCCGGTCACGGGCGTGCTCCTGACCGACACACTCCAGCCCGGCGTGACGTTCCAGAGCGCCTCCCAGTTGCCGGACCAGAGCGGCCAGAAACTGGCCTGGAGCCTCGGCACCATCAACGGCTTCGACCGGGCTAACGTCACGCTGATGGTTTCTCTGATCAATCCCATCCCCTTGCAGCTCGATGTCGGCGCCCAGGCGTTCGCCACGCTCGACGCCGGGGCAGTCTCGGACACTACACCCGCGGCAATGCTCCGATCTGGCACCGTCGATCCTACGCTGCTCGCCTCGACGCCCGACGCCAACACGACCGATCCGTTCATCCAGGAGCAGGCAGCAGCGCTGGACTACAACTCGCAAAACATCTTCAGCTTCCTTCACCAGAACATCGGGTACAACTCATACCTCGGCTCCGTGCGCGGCTCCCGCGGAACGCTATGGTCGAATGCAGGCAATGCGCTCGATGTCGCCAGTCTCGGCGTTGCCCTGATGCGCGGCTCGGGTATCCCGGCACAGTATGTTCAGGGAACGTTGTCGTCGGCCAACGCGCAAAGCCTGATCTTGTCTATGTTCCCGGCAAGCTACCAGACGGCTGGCTACATTCCAGCGGGCACTACGACGGCGGACCCTGCGCACGACTCGCAGCTCTTGTCCGAGACGGAAGCGCACTACTGGTTTCAGTTCGACGCCGGCTCTGGGTTCCAGGACGCAGACCCCCTTCTTAGTGCTTCGGCAGGCGCCAAGTTCGCGACTCCCCAGAGCACATTTACCGAGGTGCCAGACAGTCTGCGGGAAAAGACCGAAATCACGCTCAACGCTGAGATTTATAGCCAGTCAGCTGCAGCGTTTCATCAGGGCCAAAATGGGTCCGGACTCACGACCACTACCGTCCTCAATCAGACATTCAACGACGTGGATCTGGTGGGGAGGCCACTGACGGTGGGCCATTTCGTCAGCCAGAGCGCTGCCGGGGGGCTCGCCTTCTCGACCATCACGAACACCTATTCGCCCTACCTGCAGCTGGGCGATGATGCGTTCGATTCGAGCCAGGATCAGCTGATCCGGGGTCAGGACTACCAGGAAGTGCTGACCAACTTTCCACTCGGCAGCCAGATCCTTACCGGGCTCTTTTTGAATTTCACCCTCACCGGTCCGGAGGGCGTGGCAGAGTCCTACTCGAAAACACTAGTGGATCGTATTGGGTTCGCTGCACGGCAAGCTGGTGGAACAGGCCAGCTTGCTCCCATCGATTCCTCCGTCCCGCCTGTCATCACACCATTCGACCTCTACACTATCAGTATCTTGCCTGGAGGACGGGACCCCGCCATCCTAAGCACTCGGGCGGTGGTTGGTAACTCTGCCGCAAGACTTGCCAACTTTGCCACCATGTATAACGGAGCTTCGCCAGATGAGCAGAATGCGCTTAACAACCAAGCTCCCCAGATAATCCTAGATTCCTTGATCGCGCTTGAACGCTCCGAGATTGTCAGTTTCGAGGCCCAAGCGACGTTTTCAGCCGGAGTCTTGGGCAGAACAGCGCAGGTCGTGGGATACCCCGACCGGCCGCGTATCACTATTGCCGCTACGCAGCTCGTGTCCGCCAATGATGGGAGCGGAAACAGTACGCTGCAACTAGGCTTTGATATCTTGAAATCGAACTACCGAGTCGTCATTGCGCCTGGCCAATCTCTCGCCGCAGAGGTCGCCTTCAACGTCGATCGAGGTTACATCGAAAATGGAATCGAGGGATCAGTGGCTAGTCCGCCAACTGGGAGTTCTCCAGGTCCGTTATCCACGCCTATCTTCACGGCGGCGATCTTGCAGGCTGCAGTGGCACAAGGGATAACATTGGTGACTTTGAGTTCGGATAACAAGGCCGTCGTCGACCAACTGCCTTTCTCGGCCGATGTAAAGGCCAGAATGTCCACGGCACTTTCTAACGGAAGAATCGTGATCATTCCGTCGCAAGGTGTACGTATTAGCGGGGAGGACCGAGTCGGGTGGTATGAGATCGATCCAATTACAGGTGAAACCACAGGCATTCTGGCCAACGGGAGTCATGGTACTTTTGACGAGTACTTTTCCATATCTTCAATAGAGGAAGGCGCGGCAGGCGATACACCCGAATTTCGGTTCGTGGCGGGGTTTATAAGCGGTGTCCTTAACGATGACGTAGCCGTTCACGGCGATAGTTATGATTCTGACTATGTTCAAACCCCATAGTCCTTGCTGATGGTAGTAGGTAGTGCCGTTTGGCTCGTTCCTTCCTAGCATAAGGGGTAGCCCTTCACGACGGTAGTTATGATTCCTACTATGCTAGAGGCTAATGGCGCGCAGGAGTACCTCGGCCGACGCACCCGCGTGGCTGGCTCACGGCGGG
>JBGQLF010000498.1:0-7321 GCA_041499985.1 Gemmataceae bacterium | reverse complement strand
TGCCTCCAGGCAACCAGCGGGGGCTCCGAAGGCGGAAGCGCCCAAACTCGCAGCGGTGCCAGCCGCAGCGATACGCGGCAGCTACATCGCCGACACACCGTCCGCGTCGCTCGAGGAACGCATTGGTCCCTTGGGCATCGCCGCTGGGGCTATCTTGGCCTGCGTCTTAGCGTGGCTGTTGACCTGGAAGCTCTTCTAAATCAGTCTGCGCGATTCGGCCGCAAGCGAGGAGAAGGTATACTCGATGCGGGATGGAAAGAGGGACCTGGAAGGTTCTGACAAAGAACCTTCCAGGTCCCTCCTTATAGGAACCAGGCCCTTTTCATCAGGAGCACTACTCGGCCGCAGTGCCCCCAACGCGGTTTTCCACCAGCTGGTAGCACGCCGCTTCCTCGCCATTGCGGACAAACAGCTTGCCGTGAGCCAGCACCGGGTGGTTCCACGTCTTGCCTTCGAGCGCCTGGAACCGGCCAAGTTCCTTGTGTCCGTCGGGTTTCGCCTCGACCAGCGCGACTTCACCCTTTTCCGACAGCACGAGGAGGAGATCCTGGTCGGCCAGCAGCAGGACCTGGCCATTGCCGTAACCCCGCGCGCGCCATTTCCCTTTGCCGGCCGCACAGCTCACGCACGTGAAGAAAATGCCGTCGAAGCCATAGAAGTGGTCCCGATGCACCACCACGTCGTTGAAGTAAGGCTTGATCGCCTGGGTCGTCCAGACTTCCTGGGTCGTCCAGTTTTCGCCCTCACGGTTGACATGCACGCGCTGTGTCCCCATGCCGAAGCCGGTCCCAATCAACACGTCGGAATCCCCCAGAGGGGTCGGCTGTACGACGCGGGCCATACCTCCTTCCAACGGCCAGCTGTGGTCCCAGAGAACCGTGCCGCGGGCGGGATGGAACGATGTCAGCCCTTTCTCCGTCGCGATCAGGATTTGCTCGACGCCACTCAGACGCGCTCGGTGTAGCGAGCAGTAACTGAATTGCCCTTCACCAGCGGACCAGACCAATTCCCCAGACAAGGCGCTGTAGCCCAGCACACTCTTCCCCTCGGGACCGCCCGCAAAGACCGTCACCACGCCCTCGACCACCAAGGGCGACGCGGCGAAGCCCCACGTCGGCACCTTGGCACCAGAGTCGGCCACGATGTCCCGTGACCACAGCGCCTGGCCCGTGGCCGGGTCGAGGCAGTTGAGCTGGCCGGATGCACCGAGGGCGTAGATCTTGCCGTCGTGGAACGTGGGCGTGGCTCGCGGACCGGGACCCGACACAACCTCGGTGAAGCGGGCGGAGTCGTGGTGGACCCAGAGTTCCGCGCCCGTGCCAGTGTCGTAGCAGACCACCACCTCATCCTCGCCGCGCTGTTCCTGCGTAAACAGACGAGTTCCCACTACAGCGAAGGACGACCAGCCGGGGCCGACCCGGTGGCGCCAAACCAGTCGCGGCGGGTTCTGCTGCCAGTCGGTGGCAATCTGAACACCCGTCCGGCGGCCATCGCGCTCCGGACCGCGAAAACCCGGCCAGTCACCAGGCTCAAGCGCCGCGGGCTTGGCGGCTGAGACAGCGAAAGTCGGTTTGCTCCCGAGCTTCCCAGCGGCGACTTCGGCCAGGAACTTCTCCTCGGCCGTGGGGTTCCAGCGATACTCAAGCGTTGCCGTCATGTTGCCATCGACTCCCTCCATGCGGAGGAGAGCGAAATACCCCCACGCCAGCAGGAACACCACCAGCAACCCCACCCGCCGAACCGGCCAGCTCAGGAACGGGGTAACGATCAGCCAGACGATCCAGGCCGTTGTGACTGCCGGGAGCGCGCGCATGACCAGTCCGAAGATTCCCAGGGAAGGGTGGTAGAGGAAGAACGCGGCTGCGCCGACGGCTGCGCAACCCAGGAGGCCAAACCAACGGTCCGCCCAGCGGAGACGACTGGCGAACAGCCACCAGCCGGCGAGGGCAACCGCCCCAGCAATCGGACCCCAGAACATGGCGATGAACTGCGTCATCGTCCCGGGCGCGACCCAACCGGGCACCGTGATCAGGAGCCACTGGAGGACGACGATGACCACTCCTGGCCAATAGCGCAGCTGCCGTTCCGAATGCTGGGATGGCTGTGCGTGGTCCGCAGCAACGAAGGCTGCCTGCGCCTCGGGCGGTAGCTGCTCCCCGGGAACTGGTGAAGTGATGTCGCTCATGCGAAACTCCTGAACGAACAAGTTTGGTAACCCCACGGCAAGCGCTTCGGCCTGCTTGCCGTCGACCTAGACAAGCATTTCGCAAGTTTGTCGATTGAGCCGAGATTTTACTAGCCTAGCCGCCAGCACGGAATGCAGAAATCCCTCACGGGCGCTGTGGAGTCGGCATCGTGCTCCCGTAACCGCCAAACTTGCGCGCTCATCGTCTAGTTCAAAGTGCGCGGACGGCGCGCGTACCCCACCAGGACCAGGAGACCCAGGAGCACGAAAGGCACCGCGGTCTGGGATGCTTCTCCGTGCAGCAGATGGGTGAAGACGGCACCGGCCATCACCACGGCAAGTGCACCCGCGGCGTAGCAGGCCGTTCGGGGGAGCAATAGCACCAACGCGCCGCCGACCTCGACCACGCCGATCAGGATGCGAAACCAATCCGGGTAGCCCCACTGGACGAAATGCTCGGCCATCTCGGGGTTCACGAACTTCATGACTCCAGCCAGGACGAACAGGCAGGCCAGCAGGCTGGTAACAACCCACAACCCGGCTGCCTTGACCCGGCTGGGTTTGGCCCCCGTGGGGGACGCAGTGTCGACGCTCATGACGGACTCTCCTTAGGGGAACGTTGAGGAGGATAGGTTCGAGAGGCCCGAGCAATTTCCCGTTCCGCATAGGCATTCACGGCAGCGTGCAACCGCCTTGCGGCACGGGCGCGGGCTTGCCAAACGATTCCTAGCATTACCGGGATGGCCAAGACTGCTACTGTGAGCAGCGGTTGGAGAAAACCCGTTTCAAGAGTCATGTTTCAGCGGTCTCCTGTGCTCGTGTGTCAAGTTGGCCCGCCCCGGTTGTCTCGGCGACATTCCACTGCCTGAGGCCGGCATTGTCCGGGCGATCGACGATGTCCAGCCAGGATGTGGTCAGGATTGTCCCCGGCGCGATATAATAGCAGTCATCGCGCCTTATTGTGAAGTCATTCTTAGTGAAGTAGTTCACCGATGTCAAGCCCCACTGACCGCCCCTCCGACCCGGCCCTTCGACTGCTGGAGGTTCACCGCGCCTTCGAGCGTGCCTTCTCGCGTTGGGCCCAGTCGCTCCTCGAGAGCACCGGCGGCAGCAGCCAGGCCCAGATGCGCCTGCTCGGGGCGCTGCATTGCAAGGGGCCGCAGATCATGTGCGGCCTCGGCGACGCGCTCGGCGTCACGGCTCGCCAGGTGACCAATCTGGTTGATGCACTGGAAGGGGAGGGGTTAGTGCGCCGGGCAGCGCACCCGACAGATCGGCGGGCCACGGTGATCGAAATCACCCCGCAAGGTGCCGAATTGGCGGGCAAAATGTGGCAGTCTTTCCAGGAGCAAGCTGCGGGGCTCTTCCGCGAGCTCCCCAAAACGGACCAACGCCAGTTGCTCCGCCTACTGGAAACTCTGCTCGATGCTCTGCGGCGACGGGGCCAGGACGGGCACAGCTGTTGAGGAGTGCCTGAGAGGGATCTCGTGGCGAGCCAGGCATCGCCAGGCTCCCTTGGGCGCGTACCGCAAGGAATCACCGAACTGCCTCGCTTCGACGCCTTCGCGCCTGTCCACGTCCCGGCACGCTGCACGTCCCACTCTTCCGTTGCATCAGAAGTTCGCAGTAGCTTCCATCGCTTCAGCTTTCTATCATGGCGGCATCGTGCTGTATGGCGCGTCGAGGCGATCCAGCCCACCCCGTTGCGTTTTTTGAAGGGAGCGTTGCATGGCTCCTCGAACCCGTCCACGACTGGCCTGCTGGGTTGTCGGGCTTGGGCTCCTCAACCCACTCTCCGGACTGCCTGCCGGGGCCGCCACGGGCACCGCCAGCCCGCCCCGAACGAACCCCCCGCGGGCAACCATCCCGCACAGGTATTCCCCAGACGCTGGGGCACACCAGGAGCAAGTTGCCGATGCGCGTATCCGTGCCGCCTGGCGGGCGGAGGTCGGGAACCGGGAGCGGACGCGGCAGCCTCTTCTGGTTCGGTACGCCATTCAGACGGGTCGGACCCCGGTGAGCATTCACCCAAGCGCCGGTGCCAAGTTTCAATCACAGCGGCCGGGCGAGAGCGAAGTCGCCCCGAGGCCAGAGATTCACGTCCGTTCCCAGCCCCGCTTCTGGGCCGCCTGGGTGCTCAGCGGCGATCCCGGTGATCTGGGACACCTCAATGCCCTGCCGGCCGGTGGTTTACCGGAGAGAGCGGAAGCCACGGAGCCTGCTCCGGTCGCGGAGAGCGGCTCGGTGCCACGCGCCCTCCTGTTTCTGCTGGGCAGTTCCCTGGTCAGCCTGTCGCTGCTCGCCTGGTTCCTTCGGCGTCTTCTGCGTCCTCCCGCTAGTTAGCGCGAAGAAGCGGTTGCGAGGGGCGCCGAGCCAGGCCAGGAGGAAAGAGGCGCCGAGCCTAGCTCAGCGGTTGCCCGTGTACGTCGCGCAACAGTGCTCCGTTTCCCAGAGCTGCACCTCGACCACGGGGAAGCCCTCCGCGGCAGTGAAGTCATAGATCAGCCGAGCGATATTCTCGGCCGTCGGGTTGACCGTCATCACATAGACCGGCTCGCCCTGTTGGCGCAAGAGGGGAAGTACCGGATCGTCTTTGTGCAACAACATCTTGTGATCCAGCGTCTCATCGATCCAGGCATTGACGACCCGCTTGATGCGTGAGAAATCCACGACCATGCCCAGGGCGTCCAGGTTCGGCGCCGCCAAGGTGATGACCACGCGGCCATTGTGGCCATGAAGATGGCGGCACTTCCCATCGTAGTTGAGCAAGCGATGGCCATAGCAGAAATGGATCTCACGGGTTACGCGATACATGGTTATTCCTCACACGGCTCCGGTTGTCAGGCTTGGGCCGGGTACTCTATCACGCCTGCCGGATCGGGGGGCTCATATTCGGTCCGGTCCGTCAGGCCAGCGTCACGGAAAGCCTGGCGGCGTTCGGCGCACTTGTTGCAGCAGCCGCAGTGTCGGCCGGCCACGGGGCGGATACAGGAAAACGTCAGCTCCAGGGGTAGTTCCCGACCGCGCCGCATCACCTCGGTTTTCGTCAGCGTGGCGTAGGGACGCAGAACTTCGACGGCCCCGCCAACGCCCTGGTTGACGGCGTCTTGATAGGCGTCGAAGAATGCCGGCGTAGCGTCCGGGAAAGGATTCGAGCCGAGCGGCGCCAGGGCCACAGCGGGAACGCCGTGCAGGTGACACCAGAGCATGGCCTTGGCCAGGAGCAGGATGTTACGGCCAGGCAAAAAGACCGCCTCATCGGCCGAAGCGGCGTCTGGCACGGCCTGGCCGGTGATGCTCCAGTGACGCCCATAGAGATCGGCCACGGGCAAAGCCAGGACCTGGAGCGGTCCCAGCGCGGGACAAGCAACCGCTTCCAAGAATCGCCGCAGATGACGCAGTTCCACCTCTTCCCAGTGCAGGCCGGTTCGCACGTAGAGGGGATGGACCGTGGCCTGGTTCCGCAGCGCTTCGCCGAGCAAGATGGCGCTATCGAGCCCGCCACTGATCAGGATCGCCACGGCGGTCCGGATCGTGGCGCTCTCCTGCGAGATTCCGCCAGTGGGTAGACGACAGAGGCTTTCCATCATCCTCTTTTTATAGAGGAGGAGGAACTGGACGACCAATCCCTGGGATTCCCGTGCGTGTGGCCTCGTAGGGCCGTCAAGATTTTCAAGAAGTGGTGGCGAAAGTCGGCAAGCCTTGTAGAATACCCATCAGATTCTGGCGTTGCAACGTGCTGTCCCCGTAGCTCAATTGGATAGAGCGTCGGCCTCCGGAGCCGAAGGTTGGGGGTCCGAGCCCCTCCGGGGATACTTGTCTCAGCTACTCTCAATTGGTCGCAATCGCCCTCATCTCCCATTACTTGCAAGGGGTTGCGTCTACCGGCCCTCTCCTCTGCCTCCGGGGTGGGACCCTCAACCGTTATCACCGAATCGCAGGGAGCCTCACCTGCGGCGCAAGCTGGGGCGCAAGCTTTCGGCCACGCATTCGCCGCCGCCGCTGTGTTGGGCACCTCGGCGGCCGGGTTTTTGCCAGGACCGGGGCCCGCGTCCGTCCCGGTCGCCGCCAGGGCCTCGGCCGCGGGCTGGGTGCCGCTGGGCAGCAGGGCCGGCAGCCGGCGGACCGCCTCACCCAAGTCGTGAAGCTGGGCGCGGCCGTAGACCGCCATCGTCAGCTTGGGGTCCGAGTGTCGGGCCAGCTGCATCGCCTCTTTGAGGGTAGCGCCGCTCTTGTCCAGGAGGGCGATGTAGGAATGCCGCAGGGCGTGGAAGTCGGCGAAGAGCGGGCCGTCCGGCCCCTCGACGGCGTAGGGGATGCCGGCGGCCTCCAGGTCGATGCGCAGCATCTCTGCGGCGTCGCCATCTGCCCACCAGGCCCCCGGCCAGACGGGGCGACCGGCCGGCTTGTCGCGTAGGTAGTCCCGAAGCAGCTCGGCCACCTCCGGCGGCAGTGGCTGCACGGCCGTCCGGCCGTTCTTGGCGTCCCCGGCGGATAGGACAACGGTAGGTGGTTCCGAGTCGAGAGAAAAGTCTTCTGGCACCAGGCTGGCCAGCTCTCCCGCCCGGAAGCCAGTGGCGCAGGCGGCCGCGTAGATCAAGGCACGGTCGGGACCGGCCAGCCCGCGGAACATGCGGCCACTCCCCAAGGAGGCGCCGTAGAGCCGGCGCAGCTCTTCCAGGGACAGCGGCCGGCGGTCGTGGCGCCGGTCTTGGCGGGCGTTGCCGCCCTGCAAATGGGCCAGCGGGTTGTCAGCCATGCGGCGGTCGCGCACCAGCCAGCGGGTGAATGCCTTGAACTCGCGGAGGTAGTAGTTCGCCGTCTGGACACTGCGCCCCCGGCCCGCCCGCTGCCACAGGAATTCCAGGGTCGCCCGGGGGAACCGCCGCGCCGGGCCGGCGCCGATGGCAGGCAGCTTGTGGCGGCGTACCATCGCCTGGAACGCCGGCGGGCTCACCCGCAGGGCGGCGGCGGCCTGAGCCCTGGTGAACACCTCACCGGGAGGCAGGGGCGGCAGGACCCGCCCCAGACGGCGCAGCCCGGCGAGGAATTCCTGTAGACGGGACGCGGACAGGTCCGCCTGGAACGTGAACCGGCAGCCGTCGAGAGCGGCGCGGACACGGTGGTCGACCTGCT
>JBGQLF010000497.1:0-7326 GCA_041499985.1 Gemmataceae bacterium | reverse complement strand
TTTTCGACGATCTTTTTGCAAACTACGTAGCCGGTCCAGCCCCATGCTTAGGAAGCCGAACACGATCATCGCGGCCACTTCGGATACCAGCCACTTCCAACCGTCCCGGCGCAGCGTGTCGCGGAAAGGTGACGGCGGCGGCGCCTGCCCGGCTTCGACCGCTTTCTCCTCCAAGACCGGCACCACGGCGTAGGCCAAGGCGGTGGCCACGAAGACCAAGCTGGCGAGGAGCAGCAACAGATAGAATGGGTTGCGTGGTTCCGCTGCCGACATGAACTCACTCGACGCTTGCAGGTCCGACTCCGGCGAACAGCTCCTCCACGCGGCAGCTGAATCCCGGCAACACGTCCTCGCCCGGGAGTTGATCGGCGGTGGTTAGGCGAGTGACGCTGCCCTCAGCACGATAGATCATCACGCGGCGGGTACTGGGATAAACAACCCAAATCAGCCGAATCCCCGCCTTCAAGTATTCTTCAATCTTTTGCTCGAGCTCGCAAGCCCCGTCATTCGGCGAAACCACCTCGCTCACCAGATCGGGTGCGATGCGGATATGCCCATCCGGAGGCTCATCGTTGGGTAACCGGCCGCGACATATAAAGGAACCATCGGCGAAGCGCACGCGGTTGGCATTCTCCCCGAAGATCTGGTAACCGCAATCGGCCTGGAAAACAAGACCGAGTCCGTGGATCTGGGCGTGCTGCCCCACGAGTTTCAACAGATTGCAGCCGATCAGGCTCGCTTTGGCTCCCATGTGTCTTTCAACCAGTTGGCCATCGATCAATTCATAGCGGTGGCCATCTTCCATCCGGAGGAGGTCCTCCGCTACGTACGGCTTTTCAAGGATAGACGTTGCCATGGTCTGACCTCCGTCAAGTCGCGGACGGCGTTACCCTGCCACCACCCAGGACGTGTCCACTGCTTGGTAGCGAACCAACTCCTCGGGCTTGAACCACAGGGCAATCTCCGTGGCGGCACTTTCCACCGAATCGCTGGCGTGCATCAGGTTGTTCTGGACACTCAGGGCGAAATCGCCCCGAATCGTGCCGGGGGGAGCCTTGGTGCCGTCGGTGGGACCCATGAGATTGCGGACCACCGCGATGGCCTCTCGGCCTTCCCAGACCATCGACACGGTCGGGCCCGAGCACAAGAATTGCAGCAACGGTTCGTAAAAAGGCCTCCCCTTATGCACCGCGTAATGCCTCTCTGCCAGCGGGCGGCTGGCCTGCACGAACTTCAGAGCCACCAAGCGCAGGCCCTTCTGCTCCAAGCGCTGGATGATCGTTCCTACCAAGCGGCGGTGAACACAGTCTGGTTTCAGCAGGATTAGCGTTTGCTGCATAGCGGGTCATGCCCTTCCAGTCAGGCGAGTACTACAACCGATCAATCTGCCCAGTCGGGGCAGCGGCCGTTCTTATTCTACTAATCGGAGAAGCTATCGTGTAAACGTCCCAACTCGGTCTAGAAACGCCTCGTTGGAGGGATAATCCGCCAGCTTCTTGACCAACGACTCCATGGCTGGCACGGGATTGAGCGCCACCAGACTGCGCCGCAACAGCGTGACGCGCTGGAGCATCTCCGGGGGCAGGATGCGTTCCTCCTTGCGCGTGCCGGATTGGCTGATGTCCAGCGCTGGGTAGATCCGGCGGTCCGCAAGCTTGCGATCCAAGACCAGCTCCATGTTGCCGGTCCCCTTGAATTCCTGAAAAATGATCTCGTCCATACGCGAACCGGTATCAATCAGGGCAGTGCCCATCACGGTCAGCGACCCTCCCTCTTCAAAGACCCGCGCGCTACCGAACAGGCGCTTGGGCACTTCCAGCGCCCGGATGTCGATGCCGCCGCTCATGGTCCGGCCACTGGTGCCAACGTTTTTGTTGTAGGCCCGGGCCAGCCGCGTCAGGCTATCGAGCAACACGAATACTTGCTTGCCTTGCTCCGTCAGCCGTTTGGCACGCTCGACCACCAGCTCCGCCGTGCGAATGTGGCCGGCAGTATCGCGGTCGGAACTACTGGCAATGACCTCGCCGCGCACCGTGCGGCGCATCTCGGTCACCTCTTCGGGTCGCTCGTCGATCAACAGCATGCTCAAATACATTTCTGGATGATTCTTGGCTACCGCCTGGGCGATGTGTTGCAGCAGGATGGTCTTGCCAGTGCGGGGTGGCGCCACGATCAGGCCGCGCTGCCCCTTGCCGATGGGCGTGAGCATGTCCATGACGCGGGTCGTCAGGGGCTCGGGGCCGGTTTCCAGGAGGATGCGTTCATGCGGATCGATCGGTGTCAAGTCATCGAATTTGCGTCGTTTGTACTGGTCGGCCGGTTCGCCTTCGATCTGCTCGACCCGGAGCAAGCGCGGTCCGCTGCCTTTTTTGGCCGCTTCGGTGGGACCGGCGAGGAGCAAGCCTTCCAGAAGCCCGCGGTTCTGGATCAGGGAAGCCGGCACGTGGGCATCCGTGGGCTGAGGGGCGTAATGGCGGGCGGGGTTGCGCAGAAAGCCGAAGCCCTTGGAATGCAATTCCAGAACGCCTTGGACGGTCTTGTCGTCAGATGGCATGAGTTTCCTTTTCGGACGTTACACATTGCGATGGGATTCCCTTCCTGCATCCCTGAACCTCATCCGTGAGGGCACCGGCCATCATCTTCCTGTTTGATTGAGGGGCTTCGAGCGTGGGTCGGTCAGCGACACTGCCGGTGCCTTCTACCTGGGCAGGTGCGGTAAACCCATCTTACCAAGAGGGCTTTCCGTCCGCCAGACGAGCCGACTCGACCCTCGAATCCGGGCAGGGTTCCAACCCGGGTGGCACGCCCTGAGTCTTCGAAGGGCGTGGAGCTACGGAAAACACGCCCTTCGAAGACTCAGGGCGTGCCACCCAGCCGAATCCGAAAGTGCTCAGCGTCGGCGGATCCAATCCGGCCGAGTGTATTTCGCTGCGACCAGCTGGCGCGTTGCCTTCTGAGGCCAGACCAGCAAGGATTCGTCGGCTCTCCACGCGGAGCGCACACGACCACGCAGTTCGACTGCTCCCACGGGCAGGTTTCGCAGAAACGCCCCATGCTCGCGGCCCGCGCGGTACTCCGGCTGCCGAGAGGGCGTCCGCAGGTAACGGCTGACCAGGTCCAGGTCGAAGGCATACAAGAGTGTGCCGTGATGCAACAGGTAGTCGCGCTTGCGCTGCTGCGAATTCCCAGAGAATTTCCGGCCGGAGGCTGCCAGGTCGCCCGTCCCCGCTTGAGTGATCTCAGGGAGGATGTCTGCCAACGCCTGACACAAGTGCTCCAGGATGAACGCATAGGACGAGGTGATTCCGCGCAGCATCGCACTGCGATCATACGCTAGAACCAGAGTATACACCAGACAACCTGCTCCGAGCAGTACGGTTCCGCCGCCGCTGGCGCGACGCAAGATCGGGATCCGATCGAAGTCGCAGGCCGACTCCTTGACATCCGCCGCCAGGCAGCAACCCGATCCCAGGACGACGCCCGGATCAGGGGATTCCCAGAATCGGAGCACCTCGCCGCCCCGGCTTTCTTCCGCGTGGAGCAGCAGGGCTTCATCCAGAGCTAGATTCTCGGCGAGCGTCGGCAAGGTGAGATCGAGAAACTGCATGATTGCGCGGTGCCAACGTTGACGACGATCGTTTCATCGAGTACGACGGTTAGCCAGACTGAGAGGAGATTGCAAATTACAATTCCCAGTCGTCCTTTAGCCGTGACCAAGGAACAACTATGAGCACCCCTTCGACGGCTCTCGCTTCGCTCCTGGAAACCGCCCCGGCGCTGTTCGACGTGCAAACGAATGCCGCCGGCCCCTCCGGTAGTCTGCCGCTGACCGAAGAGTTGTTGCGCCATGCTCCCAGTGGCGATCTCTTCGGCTGGAGCCAGGACGTCGGCATGGGTTGGAACCCGGCCGAGCTCTCCCGGAAGGAATTCCTCATCCTGAGCACACAGGGGGGAATCCGAGCAGCGGACGGCACGCCGATTGCCCTGGGCTATCATACGGGACACTGGGAAGTCGGTCTGCTCATGAAAGCGGCGGCGGAGGAGCTCCGTCTGCTGCGCTGCCTGCCGTTTGCGGGTTTTGTCACCGATCCGTGTGACGGCCGAACGCAGGGCACCGTGGGAATGATGGATAGCTTGCCGTATCGCAACGATGCCGCCCAAGTCTTTCGCCGCCTTATCCGCTCCCTGCCGACGCGTCAGGGAGTCCTCGGCGTGGCCACCTGTGATAAGGGGCTGCCGGCGATGATGATGGCCCTGGCGTCGATGTCCGACTTGCCTTGCGTTCTCGTGCCCGGGGGAGTCACGCTGCCGCCGGCACAAGGCGAGGATGCCGGCAAAGTGCAGTCCATCGGGGCGCGGTTCGCCCACGGCGCCATCACATTGCAAGAGGCGGCGGACCTGGGTTGCCGAGCCTGCGCCAGTCCGGGGGGCGGTTGCCAGTTCCTGGGCACGGCTGCCACGGCACAGGTTGTCGGCGAAGCGCTGGGCCTGGCGCTGCCACACAGCGCGCTCGCTCCCTCCGGCCAACCGATCTGGCTGGACCTCGCGCGACGCTCCGCCCAGGCTCTCGTCCATCTGGCCAACCGCGGCATCCGCACGCGCCACATCCTCACCGACGCCGCGGTGCGCAACGCCATGGCCGTTCACGCGGCGTTCGGCGGTTCAACCAACCTCCTCTTGCACATCCCGGCAATTGCCTACTCTGCGGGATTGCGCCGGCCTACCGTTGAGGACTGGATCGCAGTCAACCGGCGCGTCCCGCGCCTCGTCGATGCGTTGCCCAACGGACCGGTCGGCCATCCAACCGTGCGCGTGTTCCTGGCCGGTGGCGTGCCCGAGGTCATGCTTCACCTCCGCCGGCTCGGCCTACTCGACGAAAGCTGTCTGACCGCCAGCGGCGAAGCACTCGGTCCGGTTCTCGATTGGTGGGAGCAATCGGATCGCCGGCGGTGCTTGCGCGAGGTGCTCGCGACCAAGGATCACGTGGACCCCAATGACGTAATCCTGAGTCCGGAACGGGCCCAGGCGCGCGGGCTGACCGCGACGGTCACCTTTCCGCGTGGCAACCTGGCTCCCGAAGGATCGGTCATCAAGAGCACGGCGATCGATCCCAGTGTGGTGGACGCGGACGGCGTCTATCGCAAGCTGGGACCCGCGCGGGTCTTCACAAGCGAGAAGGCGGCCATCGCCGCGATCAAGGGCGAAGGGCCGAGTCGCGTGCAGGCTGGGGATGTGCTCGTCTTGATATGTCGTGGTCCGATGGGAGCCGGGATGGAGGAAATCTACCAGATCACGTCGGCGCTCAAACATCTGAGCTTCGGCAAACAGGTCGCCGTGCTGACCGACGCCCGGTTCTCGGGAGTGTCGACGGGAGCATGCGTTGGCCACATCGGGCCCGAAGCGCTGGCGAGCGGACCCATCGGGAAGGTCCGCGATGGGGATCGCATCCAGATCGTCATCGACCGCCAGCGACTGGAAGGAACCATTGACCTGGTCGGCGAAGGGGAAAGGAGCTTTGGGCCGGACGAAGGCGAGCGCGTATTGGCAGGGCGTGCGTCTCGGCCAGATCTGGCCCCGGACCCCGACCTGCCGGAAGATACGCGGTTGTGGGCGGCACTCCAGCGCCTGGGCGGCGGTACCTGGGGAGGCTGCGTCTTCGACGTGAACGCGATCTGCGCCAGGCTCGGGGGATAGTGGTTGTTTAGCCGATAGCTCCGGGCGAGCGCGAAGAGCGCGCCCGAAGCTATCGGCTAAACCAAAGCGACGTAGAAGCAAGATCTCTTGCCCTCGGCTCTAGAATGGACACGGAACGAGGGAGCGGCGACACATTCCGCACAACCGGCACTTTCACGCGAGTCGCTCCTGACGACATCGGCCCCAAACCTGTTGCGGAGTCAATCATTTTCCCTCTCCCAGACGAAGCCGCACGAGAAGGCGGAGGACACTCCGCTAACGGAAGTCAAACGGGGCAAGGGGAGGAATAAGCACAAGACGAGGAACCGGCAGAACTTCCCCAAGCTGTGGCCTTTTTCTCATCTTGGCGAGCCGTCTAGCCGATTTAGCAGGTAGCCGAGGCGGAAGACAACTTTCCGGAGCCTTGCTCCCAAGTCCTCCGGGCTGGCGGCCCGGAACGGCCGACAAGTTGATCATCCCCCGGCAGTCCCGCCCTCGTCCGGCTCACCGGCGCTACTCCCTGCTACGAGGCCCCTAGCGGTCGTTCCCGCAACCGCACGGACTCAAAGGGACCGCAGGGGCGGGCGGGTGGCTCCCCCGCAGCGTCCCCGCGTCCGCTGGTCGGGGAGTAGGCTCAGCAAAATCAGAACTGGAGTGCCTGCCATGAAGAAAGTCTTTACCACCGGCCAAGTCGCGAAAATCTGTAAGGTCGCACCCCGGACGGTGAGTAAGTGGTTTGATTCCGGTCGGCTCCGCGGCTACCGCATCCCCGGCAGCCAGGACCGGCGCATCCCCCGCGAGCACCTGATCCGCTTCCTCAAAGAGCATGGGATGCCCCTGGGCGAGCTCGAGGAGGAGGGATGGCACAAGATTCTCATCATCGGTGCCGAGAAGCTGTTTGTCGACCGTGTGCACGAGCTGCTGCCGGAGGCGGAGGAGTATAAGTACGAGTTAGCCGCGAGCGGTTTCGAGGCCGGGATTCAGGCCGAGAGTTTCCACCCGGACACAATCATCATCGACCTGGCCATGGGCCGCAGCGAGGCCCTGCAAATTGCCCAGAATCTGCGCCGCAACCCGCAGTACGAACAAACGATGATCCTCGCCCTGGCCAGTGAAGATGAAGCCGCCCCGGAAACGCTCGCGACCTACGGCTTCAACGACCACTACAAGAAACCGTTCGATGTCGCCCTGCTGGCGGAACGCATTCGCACGCTGGTCGAAGAGAAACGTGACAATCTGTGAACGGTCAGGAAGCAAGGCCCCGTCCTTGACAACCCTGCTGACGGCCAGACGCCCGGTCCTCCGGGCCGTCTGGCCGATTTTCGTTTCTCCGCTTGTGGTTTTGACTTGGCGGAGGAAAGAACTTGACACCCAGCCGATGGCACGCTCACATGAAGTAGAGTGTGGTGTTTCGGGCGCTTCGGGCAGTTGGGCGTGGCTCCTGGCCTTGATCACGTCGCCAAGCCTTCAAGAAACGTGGCTGGTCCGGCTCTGTGCCAAGGATAACGATCATGGGTTTTTCCGCAGGGCGCCCGGGGCTGGGCGTGGCCCTTGTCGCGGTGTTCTGTCTTGCTTGGATCATGGCTCAGTGGTCGCCGACCCCGGCGCAGGATCCCCCTGCGGAGGAGGCTGGCCAGCCCCCGGAAACTGGTC
>JBGQLF010000496.1:0-7327 GCA_041499985.1 Gemmataceae bacterium | reverse complement strand
CGACTGGATTGGCCACACCCCCAAGCGGCTCCTGGCAAAGAACTTCGGCCTCCCCGAATCGAGCTTCGACGGGTTCCCACAGCAAGAGGTGTACTTCGCTCAGGGGGCGCGGCCGCCCGCCAAGGCGGCCGCGCCGCTCGCGGGGCCGAACCCGGGGTCGCTGACGCACAAGTATCGGCTCCTCGCCGATGAACCCCGCGTCAACAACAAGGGGGGCCGGCTGTGGGTGGTCGATTCCAAGAAGTTTCCGATCTCCAAGACCATTACGGGCGCCCTCCTTGAGCTCGACCCCGGCGCGCTGCGGGAACTGCACTGGCACCCGACGGCCGACGAGTGGCAGTACGTCTTCGAGGGGCAGGTCAGCGTGACGCTGTTCGGCGCCAACGGGCGATACCGGATTGAGACGCTGGGGAGCGGTGACGTCGGCTACATCCCGCAGGGGTACGGGCATTCGCTGGAGAACGTCGGCGACAAGCCGTGCCGCGTCCTCATCGGGTTCAACTCCGGGGTCTACGAGGATATCGACCTGACGGAGTGGATGGCCGGGAACCCGCCCGACGTGCTGGCCACCAACTTTGGCAAGCCGGCAGCGCTGTTCGAGAAGTTCCCGCACAAGGACGTGTTCATCACGGACAAGGGCGGGTCTGGGAAATAGGGCTGGCGCTCATGCCGGCTCCGAGGACCTGTTTTTGTGGGATAGGATTCCGATCCTGTCTGATGGTCAGACAGGATCGGAATCCTATCCCACGATGCCAAACCAGGTCTCGAGACAATCCACTAATGCCGCGCCCTCCCGGGCGCCTGCCGCCCACGCCGGGAACACGATGGCCGAGCACTCACCGCCGCGGGAGAAGGAACAGGCCCGGGTTGAACGGAGCGGGCTCGGTGATGCGGGGGCGCTGCGAGGGCTGGGTCCGCCCTTGGCGGATCGCCTCCAGCGCGGCCTCGTCCTCCTCGGTGGTGGTCACCTTGGTCTCCACGAGGTTCTCGGGCTTCGGCTCGCCCTTGTACTTGCGGACCACGGTCCGCTGTGGGGTGCGCAGCTTGCCCGTCGCCAGGTCAAGCGCCCCCATGGTGAACAGGGCCAGCTCGTTCATCCCCGCGGGCGTCACCCAGACGTACGTGCAGCCGTGGCAGCCGACGTAGCAGGCGTCCTTGGGAACGTCCCTCTTGCCTCCCACGCCGTACCAGCCGCGCGGCGGATAATAATCGACCAGTTCGGCCTCCTCGCCGGCGAAGAACGCCTTCATCTGTTTGCGGCAGAATTCGTAATTCGGGGTGGCCTCCCCCAACACGAGCAGCCGGTAGGCGCAGCGGAGGCGGCGGAGGTTATCGGCGTCGGTGATCGGCGTCAGCGACCAGTTCTCGGTCACCGCGCGGGAGGCGGTCAGAGGGAAAAGGAGCGAGAGGATCGGAAGCGCCCCACCGCCCTGCTGGGCGAACGTGAGAGTCGGCGAGTAGGTGGGGCTGACACCCGCGCCCGCCGTGTCGAGTACCGAGACCGTGCCGGCGGTGGCCACGGCGAAGGAGGGGACCGTGTCGGGGTTGCCATGGAACCGCGCCACGTTGTCGAGGACCTGCTGGAATTGCAGGTCCGTCAACGTGTTCGTGGTCCGCACGGTGTCGTTCCGCAGGGCGATATGGGTGCAGCCGCTAAGTGTCGAAAAAAGACCGAGCAACAGCACGGCGCGGCGCATCATCACCCTCCGATCGTCAGCGGAAGGGAGGGGATGACGCCAGCCTTCCAAGCTCCGGAGTCTGGTCAGCATGAAGGCCGGCAGAAGTGCCAAGGAGCCGGCGATACCGAGGGTATCGACTTTTCCAGCCAGGAACTTGACGCGCTGCCAGCTTGTGCGCTGGTCGGATCGGTGTCGCGGGATGGCAGGCAACTCGCTCCCCCAATCGCCTACCACTGCTTTCGGGGTGGCTAACCACTTGCCCCACGGACAGATAATCAGCCACTCCCATACGGCTTCGGGTGTTCTGCCATCTGTTCCGGCCGCGGAAAACGACGCTGTCACCTGTTTGGCATGGTAGTTGCCTTGGAAAGTCTACCAACTAGCCGTGTGTATCCTCTCGGAGGATTCTAACGAGGCCGATTGCCTGACAAGGGAGAGAGAGCTTCATGGTCGCTGCCAATCCGAATGACCGTATTCCGTCCGCCGGATCCAACCCCGTGCCGCCCGTCAATCGCCTGGCTGAGCGCATGCGCCATTACCTCGACCAGCACTCCAAGGTTGCCCGCGAGAAGTTTTTGCTGGAAGCCGTACGGAGGAAAATCGACTTCCGCGAGCAAAGGGAAACGGAGAACGAGGCTGGAGCCGCACGCCGGGAAGGTCAAGAGACCAGCAGGTGGTCCACCACTCGGCCACCGCTGAGCGCCGAGGACATCCGCCTTCACGCCTGGTTGGCCGAACGCCTGGCGGTGCTCCACTACGAGCGGCACGGTCTGTGGCCGAAGCTTCGACGGTTCCTCTTCGGCAACCGCCTGGTGCGTTGGCTGGGGTTACAGCCTTAGCGGACCGGGGATGGAAGAAGCTGATCACTCAACGGAAGCCGCCCCCGGCGCGTGTGGGGCCCTTCCCCGTATCCCTGCAATGAGGGTGACCTGCTCCAGGAAGGTGAAGCATGTGGATCGTACGACTGGCCCTGCGTCGCACCTACACCTTTGTCGTGGTCGCTCTGCTGATCGCGGTGCTCGGTGCGGTATCCATCTACCGCATGTCCACCGACATTTTCCCCAACATTGACATCCCGGTCATCAGCACGGTTTGGCAGTTCACCGGCATGCCCGCCGACGAGATCGAATCGCGCATCATCCTCGTCACCGAGCGGGTGCTGACCGCCTCGGTCAACGGCATCGAGCACATTGAGAGTCAATCCCTCGACGGCGTCGGCGTTGTCCGCATTTACTTTCAGCCTGGAGCCCCCATCGCGGAGGCCGAGGCCCAGGTGACCGCTACCTGCCAGACACTCCTCAAGACCATGCCGACCGGCGTCACGCCGCCCTACATCGTCCGCTACAGTGCCACCAGCGTGCCGATCCTCCAGATCGCGGTCAGCAGCGACACGTTAACCGAACAGCAGATCCTCGACTATTGCCAGAACTTCGTCATTCAGCAGCTCGGCACTGTCCAGGGGGCGCGGGTGCCCCAGCCCTGGGGCGGCAAGCAGCGCCAGGTCATGGTCTACCTGGACTTGCCCCGGCTGTACGCCCGCGGCCTATCGCCGCAGGACATCAACACAGCCATCTCGAACCAGAACCTGATCATCCCGGCCGGTACCGCCAAGATCGGCGCCACGGAGTACAACGTCCGACTCAACAGCAGCCCGGACCTGATCGAGGCCTTTAACAACATCCCGGTCAAGACGGTCAACGGTGTGCCGATCTACTTCAAGGACGTGGCCCACGTCGCCGATGGCTACGCGGTGCAGACCAACGTCGTCCGCCGCGACGGCCGGCGGGCGGTCCTGATGACCATCCTCAAGGGGGAGGGGGCCTCCACGCTGAGCGTGGTCCAGCAAGTGCGCGACGCCCTGCCCGGCATCGAGGCCCAGCTCCCGCCGGAGTTGAAGCTGGAACCCCTGTTCGACCAGTCCGTCTTCGTGCGGGCGGCCGTCCAGGGTGTGCTCAAGGAGGGGGCGATCGCGGCGGGGCTGACGGCCCTGATGATCTTGCTGTTCCTCGGCTCCTGGCGGAGCACCCTGATTGTCGCCACTTCGATCCCCCTGTCGATCCTGACATCCATCAGCGTCCTGTGGGTGCTAGGCCACTCGCTCAACACCATGACGCTGGGCGGGATGGCCCTGGCCGTCGGCATCCTCGTGGATGACGCCACGGTGGAGATCGAGAACGTCCACCGCAACCTGGCCCTGAAGAAGCCGCTCCGCCGGGCGATCCTGGACGGGGCCGCCCAGATCGCGACGCCAGCGTTCGTCTCCACGCTGTCCATCTGCATTGTCTTTGTGCCGGTAGTGTTCCTGACCGGGCCGGCCGCCTACCTGTTCACGCCGCTGGCCCTGGCGGTCGTCTTCGCCATGCTGGCCTCCTACTTCCTATCCCGCACTCTCGTGCCGA
Source organism: Gemmataceae bacterium (assembly GCA_041499985.1). Lineage (GTDB taxonomy): Bacteria > Planctomycetota > Planctomycetia > Gemmatales > Gemmataceae > JBGQLF01. The sequence continues at coordinate 3,249 of JBGQLF010000496.1, read as the reverse complement.
CCATGGTGCTGTACCTGCTCCCGGTCGAGGCCGAGGCCGAAGCACGAAGGGGGAATGAGGAACCGGCAGGTCTCAGGCCCACCCTATGGTCTTTCCTCCGTCATCCGTCCTCCTTCCATGACGCCTTCAACCGCGGTTTCGAGCGGCTGCGGCTGACTTACCACGGCCTCCTCGACTGGGCCCTCGATCACCGCTTCGTCACGATCACTGTTCTGCTCGGCTTCGCGCTGGGCTCCCTGGCGCTATTCCCCCGCATCGGCCAGGATTTCTTCCCCAGCGTGGACGCCGGCCAGTTTCGGATGCACGTCCGGGCCCCGGCCGGCACCCGCATCGAAGATACGGAGCGGATCTTCGGCCAGGTCGAGGACGCCATCCGCAAGGTCGTGCCCGACAGCGAGCGGGCCATGATCCTGGACAACATGGGGCTGACCCAATCCTTCACGATCATGGCTTACGTCGATAACGGCACGGTCAGCGACGCCGACGGCGAGATCCTGGTGGCGCTGAAGCTGGGGCACCAGCCGACCGCGGACTACGTCGCCCAGCTGCGGCGCGAGCTGCCGCGGCAGTTCCCGCAGTGCACCTTCTTCTTCGAGCCGGCGGACATCACCAGCCAGGTCCTCAACTTCGGCCTGCCCGCTCCGATCGACGTCCAGGTGGTCGGCGTCAACCGGGATGGCAACCTTGCCGTCGCCCAGAAGCTCCGCCAGGAAATCGCCAAGGTCCCAGGCATCGCGGACGTGCACCTCCACCAGATGACGGACCGGCCGGACCTGCGCCTGAACGTCGACCGGATCAAGGCGTCGCAACTGGGGCTGACCGAGCAGGACGTGGCCGGTAGTGTACTGGTGTCGCTCAGCTCGACTACCCAGGTGTCGCCCAACTTCTGGGTCAACCCGACCAACCGCGTCAACTACCGCGTGGCCGTGCAAACCCCAGATTACAACATCAACTCCGTGGATACCCTGATGAACACGCCCATTATCAACGGCCAGGGGCAGGCGAGCGGACGGAGGCAGACGGTCAGTGGCGAGAGCCAGTTGGTGCCACCTCAACTCCTGAGTAACCTGGTGGACCTGCGCCGGGCCACGTCGGCCGCGAATGTCAACCACTACAACGTCCAGCCAGTCTACGACGTCTTCGCCAACGTGCAGGGGCGCGATCTGGCGGCGGTCGCGGCCGATGTGCGCCGCGCCATGGACACGGTCCGGCCGGAGCTGCCGCGCGGGAGCACGATGGTGATGCGCGGCCAGGTAGAGACCATGAACAGCTCGTTCACCGGGCTAGCGGCGGGCCTGGGCTTCGCCGTGCTCCTGGTCTACCTCCTGATGGTGGTCAACTTCCAGAGCTGGCTCGACCCGTTGATCATCCTCACCGCCCTGCCCGGGGCACTCGCCGGCATTCTGTGGATGCTCTACGTCACGCAGACGACGGTCAGCGTGCCGGCGCTCATGGGGGCAATCATGTGCATTGGCGTGGCCGCCTCCAACAGCATCCTGCTGATCACCTTCGCCAACGACCAGCGGCATGACGGGCACGACGCCCACAGCGCGGCCCTGTCGGCGGGGACGACGCGGCTACGGCCGGTGCTGATGACTGCGCTGGCCATGATCATCGGCATGTTGCCGATGTCGCTGGGGCTGGGCGAGGGTGGGGAACAGAACGCGCCGCTAGGGCGGGCGGTCATCGGTGGGCTGCTGATGGCGACTGGCTACACGTTGTTCTTCGTGCCCGTGATGTACAGCCTGCTCCGGCGCCAACCGCCGGCGCCGGAAGCAGCCGACGACGAAGGGGCTGAGCCATCGGCGCCAGCTGCCAACCTCGCGGCGGCGACTGCTGGCCCGCGGGAGGCGGACACGCACTCCAGGGAGGACCGACCATGACTCAGCTGCCGACTACCGAAACGGTGACGCCCGAGCGGGACCATCGACTTCCGGAGACCCCCGCGCGCACCGAGGCCGAGAAGGAAAGCCGGAGGCGGGCGGGACGGCGGGTCCTGGCGCTCGGCGCCCTGGCCGTCGTCATCCTGGGCGCAGCTCTGGTCGGAGGCACTCTGCCTCGGCTCCGGCAGGAGCGGGAAGTGAATGCCGCTGCGGCCGAGGTGTCTGCCGCCCCGCCGCGGGTCACTGTAGCGATCGTCCGTCCCATGGCGTCCGACGCCGAGCGCGTGTTGCCCGGGAACTCCCTGCCCCTGCTGGAGGCGGCGCTGTACGCCCGTACGACCGGCTACCTCAAGCGGAGGCTAGTGGACATCGGTGACCGGGTCAAGGAGAGTCAGTTGTTGGCCGAGATCAGCGCTCCGGACGTGGATGCTCAGCTGGCCCAGGCCCAGGCCGACCTGGCCCAGGCCAGGGCCAATCTGCCGCTGGCGGAAGCGAACGCCGAGCTGGCCAAGATCACACTCAAACGTTACCTCGATGCCGGGCCCGGTACGGGAGTCACCCTGCTCCAGGTCGACCAGCAGCGAGCCACGGTCAAGACCACGGCCGCGCAGATGGAGGCCACGAAGGCCAGCATCCAGGTGTACGAGGCGTCGGTCCAGCGCTACACGGCCCTGCAAGGGTTCCAGAAGATCATGGCCCCGTTCCCGGGCGTGATCACGGCACGGAACGTGGACCCGGGCGACCTGATCTCCGCCGACAGTCCCAGTACAACCAAGGAGCTCTTCCACCTGATGCGGACCGACGTTCTGCGCGTGTTCGTGAATGTCCCGCAGGTCTTCGCCACGGGCATCAAGGTCGGCCAGGACGCGGTTGTCTACCGCCAGGAGGAGGTGCAGAAGCAGTACCCGGGCAAGGTGACGCGAACGGCCGACGCCCTGGACCCTAACACGAGGACGTTGCTCACGGAGGTAGAGGTGCCCAACCCGAACGACGCCCTGCGACCGGGGATGTACCTCCAGGTGAAGTTCGTCTTCGGGCGCCAATTCTTCCCGCTCCTGATCCCCGCCGCGGCGCTGGTAACCCGCCCTGGCGGTCAGCAGGTGGCCGTTCTGGATCCGCAGCACCAGGTGCAGTACCGCACGGTGCAGCTGGGGCGTGACTTTGGCGCCGAGATCGAGGTCATCGCCGGGCTGAAGGCTGGCGAGACGCTGGTCGTCCACCCCGGTGACGCCCTGCCGGAGGGGACGGTCGTCGAGCCGGTTCCAGGACCGAAGTAGCGTGGTTCGTTTCCAAGCAACCCAGAGAAGTTTAACAGAAGGAGATCCACTCATGTTTCGGAAAGCATTCGCGTTCGGCGGCATGCTCT
>JBGQLF010000495.1:0-7333 GCA_041499985.1 Gemmataceae bacterium | reverse complement strand
CGTCGGCGGCTCGGCGCGGCGTGCCGTGCAGCTTGTGGCGGGCGCGTTCGACGAGCTGCCGGTAGTACGCCTCCCAGAGCGGCTGGGCGGCGGCGTGGTCTCCGGCCTTGAGCTGGGCGATCCAGTGACTGACCGAGCCGGCGGAGGACATCGGTTTTTCCCCAGCGGAACGCGAACACTGGCGATCGGTACCCTATGGTACGGCTCTGCATTGTACGGCTCGGTGGAGAGGGCCGCAAAAGGATTCAGGCGGCGCGTCGTGTCGTGCCGTGGCGCGATTTGTGGAGTGTTCTTGTAGGGTGGTCGTGGGCCACCGCGGGAAACAACCAGGTTGAACGACCCAGGCAACTGGGTTGCACAGGAGAATTGCCATGTTGGTAGCGTATCTGACCATTGATGAAGTGAATCAAGATCTGGCCGCGGGCCTGGCGGAGCGCTGCAACTTGACCTTGCAGCCCCTTTCATTCCGGGACTTGCCACGGGATGGGCAATGCGATGCCGTGGTCTACGATCTGGATTCGCTCCCGAGGCCGGAGCGCGAGGAGATTCTGGCTCAACTGCGTCAGAGCCTGACGCTCTATCCCGTGGCGGTCCATAGCTACAATCTGGAGGAGGGCCAAGTGGACCGCTTGCGCCAGAACGGCGTCGCAGTCTATCGCCGGTTGGGGAAGGCCGTCTTCCTCGGGCTGAAGCTGCGTCGCGCCGAGGTGGGAAGGCTCCGCCGGGCCGGTGCTTGAGCAGAAGACCACGGATTTCACGGATAACACGGAGGAGCAGACGGCGATTCGGCTCTGCCAGGCTTTCTTATCAATGACCCGACAAGTTGCCAAAAAAGCCAGTCTGGAACAGCTCCCCTCGCCCCTGTACTCAGGGGAGAGGGGTTGGGGGTGAGGGGTTCTTCCTGGCTCCAACCAACCCCTCTCCCCCGAGTACGGGGGCGAGGGGCTTCCGGGATCGACCCTTGGCGGCTTGTCGGCCGGTTGTTTCTTATCCGTGTCATCGGTGTTATCCGTGGTTTTCTGGCTGGCGAGCCTGCATTGCGTCTGCAACAATGAACGGCCCACATTGGCCTGGAGGACATCCCCATGACTTCCCAATCCCCAGCGACCCGGCGTGAATTCCTGCACGCAGTAGGCCGAGCCGGTGCCCTCAGCGCCTTGACTTCCCCCAGCGCTACTGCCGCGATGGCCGACGAGCCGACACTCTCCGCACCTCCCGCCGACTCCCCCCGGGACCTGAAGCCGACCGGCGCCGATCTCGGCAGCTTGTTCACCGACGTCCAGAAGCTGGCCGTCCAGCAGCGCTACGCCTTGTCCTTCCTCGGCGATCGGTTCCAGAAACTGGATGACTTCAAGGCAGCCGGCCGCCAGAAGCTCCTCGAACTGCTTCTCTATCGACCCGAGCCGGTGGACCCGAAGCCAGAAATCCTCGAGCGCGTCGACCAGGGCGATTTCATCCGCGAAAAGCTGCTGTTCTCCACGTCGCCGTACTTCCGCGTGCCGGCCTACCTGCTGATTCCAAAGCAAGCGGCCAAACCGGCCCCGGCCATCGTCGATCTGCACTCGCACGGCGGCATGTACCTGTTCGGCAAGGAGAAAGTGGTTGACCTGGGCACCAATCATCCAACCATGGTCCAGTATCACCAGCGCAACTACGACGGCCGGCCAACCGCCACAACGCTGGTCCGCCGTGGCTACGTGGTCATCACGATCGACGCCTTCATGTTTGGCGAGCGCCGCACCCTTCTCGACGCGGACCTCAAGTACGGTTGGGACCGCTCGCGCTATAGCGATGCCGATGTGCAGCATCTCAACCAGCAATGTCGTAGCCGGGAGACGACGCTCGTCAAGGCACTCGTCTTCGGCGGCCTGACCTGGCCGGGCCTGGTCTGCTGGGACGATTTGCGCACAGTGGATTATCTGGTCACCCGGCCGGAGGTGGACCCCAAGCGCATCGGCTGCGTCGGCATCTCAATGGGAGGCTATCGCTCGACGTACCTGGCCGGGCTGGACGAACGCATCGCCGCGGCCTGCATCGTCGGTTTCATGTCCACCGTCAAGCCGATGATCCAGGCCCATATCGACACGCACTCCTGGGTGCACTTTCTGCCCACGTTGCACCAGTACCTCGATTTGCCCGATGTCGCTTCCCTGATGGCACCCAAGCCGTTGTTCGTACAGCAGTGTTCGCAGGATCGCTTGTTCCCGCCGGCCGGCATGAAGGAAGCCGTCGACAAGATCGCGGCCGTCTACGACAAGGCCGGAGTCCGAGACCGCTTCCTCGGCCGCTTCTACGACGTGCCGCACCTGTTCACCCGGACAATGCAGGAGGAAGCGATCCAGTGGTTCGATCGGCATCTGAAGACTTGAAGGAGGATTGCCATGAGCGCTGTTCACACCAGCCGTCTGCGGATCGAGAAGCATGAAGGCCCGCACCGCACGGCTCACATCGAGAACTTTCCGGAGCCGATCCACTTCGGCATCCACGGGGGCATCAAGCACTTCTACAAGGAAAAGTACGGCCGCGAGATCACCGGCCCGGAATACCCCGCAACCCTGGATTACATGATCGCCGGGATTGCGGGCTGACTGACCGGCACCCTGGCAACCGCACTGGACGTGCGCGGGATTCCCTCGGCCAACAACCTCGTGGCCCAGGTCGAGGGCGACATCAACGACGTGGACGGCGTGCTGAAGATCACCCAGATTCGCCTTGGCTATCGGTTCCGGATTCCCTCCGGAATGCGGGAAAAGGCGGAGCGCGCCTTGGCGACCTACGCGGAGAAATGCCCGGCCTATCAGTCGATCAAAGGCTGCATTGACTGCTCCTGGAAGGCGGAGATCGAGGAGAGTTGAGAATGGGTGAACGCGGACACGAGCTCGTGGATCAACACCCCCCGGGGTCTTGCCCTTGACCGCGACCAGGTCGAGTTTGCGGACGACGAAGTCATCCTGTGCTCGGCTAAAGGTGTCCTCGCTGATGATCACCCTCGTCTGGTAGAACTTGTCGCGGCCCTCCAATCGGCTCGCCCAGTTCACGGCGTCCCCGATGATCGTGTAGTTCATCCGCTCTTCGTAACCAGTGGGCAACTCACTGGCCTACTGAATCCAGCAAAAGCATAGACAATTTGAGAGTTTGTGGGGTGGCCGGGGCTGAATCTTCGAAGCCCCGGCAGGCCGAACCGGGGCTTCGAGACTCAGCCCCGGCCACCCAGGGCGTCTTTAGAAAGGCTGGATGCAATAAGACGGAACGGAAGAACGGCGGGACCTGCGGCGATCCTTTCCTCTTGGAGCGCGGCAGTCTTCCGCGATAAGCAAGGGCTGTGAGCCGCACTGCCGACCGCCGGAAGGTAAGCGTCAACTGCCTTTGGCGTGAGACTTTTGTCTAATGGGCGGCACAGGATTCGAACCTGTGACTTCCACCGTGTGAGGGTGGTGGGACACACGGAAAACCATACGCCTCAAGCACTTATAGTTTCTATTGTATGCACAGATTGCACGGTTTTCAAGGGAAGTGTGCATTTTAGTGTGCATTTTCAGGCGCTTGCGGAACTTGCGTTCATCTGCCTTTGGGGCGGCGGCCGTGTTGTTTGAGGATACGCACGCAGGCATGACGCCGTTGTCCTACTTCGTGGATCACGCTCCCCTTTCGCCGGACGAGAAACGGCTCTATCACGCCTGACGCGAGCGCACCCGTTATGAATTCTTCGTGGTGGAAAAGGTCACGCCCGGAAAGGAAATGCAGTTCGCCGATCTTGCCGGCAAGACCCGTTACCGGGTCTATGAAAGCAAAGGCTCCGCTTCGATGAAGGAAGGCACGGTGATGATCGCCCGCCTGGTTCCCTTCCTGAACGGATGGATGATCACCACGGAAGTGGTGGTGTCTTTTGCGGGCACGTCGCGCGAGACCTTGAAGCAATCCTATGGCGTGAGCATCCCCCAGCTCGCTTTCGTCCGGAAATACCACGCAGACAGAAAACGGCGCATGCCTAGTGTAGTGTATCACGCAAAGCTTTACATTTGAATGTATCCGTGCTATGCGATGGTTCATGGCAAGGAAAAGCGCAGCATTGGGGGTTACGGCGGAGGACAAGGCGGCTTTGGAGCGTCTGGTTCGTTCCGGCAAGACGGAGCAACGGGTGGCGTTTCGCAGCCGGATTGTACTGAAGGCGTCAGAAGGCCTGCCAAACAAGAAGATTGCCGAAGTGCTCGACACGTCCCGTCCGACGGTCATAGACTGGCGCAAGCGCTATGCGGCGGAAGGCATTGAAGGCCTGTTCCGCGACCGCCCTCGGGGCAAAGCGTTTGAGGCGCTACCGAAGGGCACGGAGGCGGCAATCGTAGAAAAGACTTTGCAGGAGAAGCCGAAAGCAGCGACCCACTGGAGTTGCCGCAGCATGGCGGAAGCGTCGGGAATCAGCAAGGATTCCGTGCAGCGCATTTGGAACGCGCATGGTCTGAAACCGCATCTGATCAAAACCTTCAAACTGAGCAACGATCCGCATTTTGTGGAGAAGTTGCGTGACGTGGTGGGGCTTTATATGAATCCACCTGAACATGCGCTGATCCTGAGCATTGACGAGAAAAGCCAAATCCAGGCGCTTGACCGCACCCAGCCCGGACTGCCTATGAAGAAGGGTCGCGCCGGCACCATGACGCACGATTATAAGCGTAACGGAACAACAACGCTGTTTGCGGCGCTTGACGTGTTAAAGGGAGAAGTGATCGGGCAATGCCTGCCACGGCATCGGCATCAGGAGTTCCTGAAATTCCTCAAAATAATCGATGAACAGGTTCCGCCGAATCTTGATTTGCACTGCATCGTCGATAACTACGCCACGCACAAAAAACAGGAGGTAAAAGACTGGCTTGCTAAACATCCGCGCTTCCATTTTCACTTTATCCCAACCTCATCATCGTGGCTCAATCTCGTCGAGCGCTGGTTCCGCAACATCACTGTCGATCGCATCCGCCGCGACGCTTTCACCAGCGTCATCCAACTCCAAGCCGCTATCTACGAGTATATCGCTGACAACAACGAAAATCCCAAACCTTTCGTCTGGACAAAATCCGCCGACGACATCATAACCAAAGTCAATCGTGGTAAAGCATTACTGGAGACACTACACTAGTTGACCAGGCGGCCTAGCCGGACCAGGCAATGGTGCAACAGCTTGTTGCCCAAATCCCCTGGCGCCACAACGGCTGACAGTACACCCCTGCAAAAACAGGTTCCCTCCTCGCTGGCGACCGTGCTATACTTACACTTTGGATACCATTGCCCGAAAGGAAACGCCCATGCAACGAACCGAACTGCCGACCAAGGAAGCGGCCATCATCGCCCGCCTGGACATTCTCGACGAACGGACGCTCACTCCCGAGGCGGCCGAGGGCCTCCTGGCCGTCGGCTTCAGCCAGGCCGACAAGGACCGCATGAACATCCTGGGGGCCAAGGCAAGGGCGGGCGCCCTGACCGCGGATGAACATGCCGAGGCCGAAGCGTACAGCCGCATCGGCAGCCTGCTCGGCATCCTGAAGTCCAAAGCCCGTCAATCGCTGAAACAGCGCAGCGACACCAAGGGCAAGCCACAGCTTCATTGAGCACGCATGGACCGCGCGCTGGAACAACTCGTGTGGCAGCGGGCCAGTGCCCGTTGCGAATATTGCCGGATGGCGCAGCAGTTCGACGATGCCACGTTTCAGATCGACCATATCATCGCCGACAGCCACGGCGGCCCGACGCAGGCCGATAATCTTTGCCTGGCCTGTTTTACCTGCAATCACTATAAAGGACCCAATATATCAGGGATAGACGACGCCACCCACAAGATCGTTCCCCTCTTCAACCCGCGCCGCCAGAAATGGGCCCGTCACTTCCAGTGGCATGGCCCCCACCTGGTCGGCCGCACGGCCGCCGGCCGCGCCACGGTCGCCACCCTCCGCATCAACCTCGATTACCGCCTCGCCCACCGCCAGATGCTCATCGCCGAAGGCATCTTCCCGCCGCCGTAGGCCCTGACCCAACAATCGTGACACCAGGGGCAAAGTAGCGACGCGAATCCCTGAGCCTGGGCAATGCCGTCCCGGGAGGCTATGCGCCGCCCATTCCCCATCGTTACTTCGCGGCTGGGGGGAAGCCGGCCTTGAGCAAGTCCCTGTAGCCTTGCTTCAAGGGTCGCACCTCGTAGCCGAGTTTCTTCAGCTCGTCCGCCGCCTTCAAGCACCGGACTCCCGATCCGCAGTGGCAATAGACGATCTTGTCCTTGGAGACAACGCGGAGCACGTCTTCGCCCTTCGCTCCGCCGGTGAGGACGCTCAACGGCAACAGTGTGGCGTCCTGGAGGTGGCCATCGTCCCACTCCGACTTCTCGCGCACGTCGAGCAACACGGCCTTGCCGTCGGCCACGGCTTTCTTCACCTCTTCGGGCGTGTCCTTGGTATGGTCTGCCGCCTGGGCCAGGGAGGTCGGGCCGGACAGCCCGAACAGCAACACTCCGAACAAGATCGCACCGCGCATCACAGGCTCCTTCGTTGGCCTAGACCCAACAGTTTTGTCACCAGCCGCCATTTCGAGGTTATCGCACGACGGGAGCACAACGGGTGACTCGTTACATTACGGCAGTTGGCGAGCAAATTCGCGTCTCTCCGAGGATCCGGGTTTCCGCGTCCTGCTCGCACAAGCTCTTTACAAATGAGCCATTGTGTAATGAGGTTTTCACGCCAGAAAACCAAGGTCTTTCAGAGCGTTGCTTTTCAGATGGCGGCTGGTGACAAAACTGTTGGGTCTAGGCCTCGTTAGGGTTGTCATTCTCCTCTACCCATCGCGCGTGGCGTCCGATGGTGAAGCAGATTGGTTCTCCCCGCCGGGAATAGTGTCCGGGTCGCACACGGTGATTTAAGTCAGGCGGTGCCCGACGCGGCGCCGGAGCGTCAGGCACTGCCTGACCTACCCTTAGCCGTACTTGCGATGGCATTCCGCCGAGCTGATCTTCTTGGCCACGATCAGGCCGCCGGCCACCTTCTCGCCTTCGGGGTCCACATACACCCGGCCGGAAACCTTTTTGTTCTCGGGATTGTAGCCCAGGACATGGATATTGAAGATAAATCCTGTGTCTGAATCAGCCTTGAACCAGTGGACGTTGTCCTTGTGGTCCGAGATGGTGGAGCACTCGCCTGGTTGGAACCGGCGATCAATGGTCGGCCGAATCAGGTAATGGTCGGCGTTGTCCTCGACCCGGTCGTAATGTTTGCCGACGAAGTCGCCGCGCAGGATGATGAAGCCGGTGCACATGTTGTCATGGCCGTGCGGCACGATCGAGCGCCCCTGCTTCATG
>JBGQLF010000494.1:0-7335 GCA_041499985.1 Gemmataceae bacterium | reverse complement strand
GGACCAGGCGGCGCAGTTTCTGCCAGTGGCGCTCCGGCGACAGGCGCCGCCACAATAGCTTGCGCTGATAGGGCTGCATCAATTCGATCAGGTTGAAGCGCGGATTGAGCAGGCGCGCGGTGCCTTCGAGCATGATCAGCACCTTGAGCAACAAGGCCACGCCCGCCGGCAGCCAAATGTGGTAGCGGCGGATGATCGCGGTCATTTCGGTCAGGGCGCCGCCGAGATCCATCTGATCCAGAGACTGGCTGCCGTAGTACGATACAAAATCAGCAATGTCGGTATTCAACCCCGACGGATCGAGCTGGGGCGGTACCGAGCCCAGACGCATGATGACCGAAGTCAAGTGCACGGCATCGCGCTGCACGATAGCCAGCAGGATTTCCTCAAACGCCTCGCGCAGGTTCTCGTCCAGTCGGCCGACCATGCCGCAATCGAGCATGCCCAGTACGCCGCCTGGCAAGACCAGGAGATTGCCTGGATGCGGGTCCGCATGATAGAAACCATCGCGGAAGATCATGTCCAGGAAGACCGTTGCCCCCCGGCGAGCGATCTCTTCTTGATCGAAGCCGGCTGCCACGAGCTGTTGCGGATCGGCAATCGGTAGCCCCTCGAGCCAGTCCATCGTGAGCACTCGACCGGTGGAGAACTCGGCATACGGTGCGGGGAAGCGGACCGTCGGATCCACGGCAAAGTTGGCCGCAAACTGTTGCAAGTTGCGCTCCTCGCGGCCGAAGTCCAGTTCGCGCAGCAGGGTCCGCTGAAACTCCGCGGCCGTGGTCGTAGGCCGATATTGACGCATCTCGGGAAGGTACTGATCCGCCAATTCGGTCAGGGCATTCAGGATGGCCAGGTCGATCCGGATGCGCGTCTCGATGCCGGGATGTTGCACCTTGACGGCGACGGGCTGGCCGCTCCGCAGCCGGGCTCGGTGAACCTGGCCAATCGACGCCGAGGCTACCGGTATCTCGTCGAATTCGGCGAAGAGCTCTTCGAGGGGCCGACCGAGCTCGGCTTCCACGGCCCGCCTTACCCCCTTCGGCGCATCGGCGGGCACATTCGCTTGTAACGCGGTCAATTCCTTCGCCAGAGCGGGACCGATCAAATCGGCCCGCGTGCTGAGCATTTGGCCGAATTTGATGAACGTGGGTCCGAGTTCGGTCAGGGCCAGGCGGATGCGGGTCTCATGCGTGAAGGCCGCCAGGCCGCGACCATCGTGGCCACGGAGCAGTCCCTTGGCGAAATCCCAATCCAGCCGGCTGATCCAATCGGCCAGACCGTAGCGGCCCAGAATCGTCACGATTTCACGCAGGCGATTGACGTTTCGGGCCAACTGCGGGATGGCGGTAAGGTTCAAGGGTCGTTGGCTCCGCTGGGAGGACTGCGGCAGGAGGACCAAGATCTTGGAACACTGCGTCCGGGCTCCTCGTTGTGTCCTCAGTCCTCCTTCTTCAACTCCGGGTCGAGCCGTAGGGCTTCCTTCGCATCAGCTTCTGCTTGTGCCGTCGCGCCGATCTGGGCGTAGGCCTTGCTCCTCCACCGGTAGGCCTGCGCCGCTTGGGGATCCCGCTGGATCACGGTGGTCAGGTCGGCAATCGCCTTTTCCCAATCCCCCTTCCTGGACCAGGCGACACCTCGATGGTAGGTAGCGTGCAGGTTCTTGGGATCCAGCTGGATGGCGGTCGTGAACTGCGTGATAGCGCGGTCCAGCTGGTCCTTGTTGAGGTAGTACAACCCCAGGTCCTTGAAATCCACGCTGCTCTGAGGATAGACGAGCCGGCGTGCTTGGCGTGGCTGATCCAGGACCAGACTCAGTACGTCCCGGACTTCGCTGACGTCGATGCACCACACCTCTTGCGCTTCCTGCATCCTTCCGCCGGTGACGACGCCAACGAACTCGCCGGCCTCGTTGACCACGGGGCCGCCGCTATAGCCAGGCTTCACCAGCGCTTGGGTCTTGATGGGGAGGATCCGCGCATCGACCGTCTGGCCACTACGGTAGGTAATCTGCTGCTGGCGCATTTGCTCAGCAACTCCGGCATTGTACACCCAGAGCAATTCACTCGTGCCGGGGTTGCCGACGAGGTAAATCGGCGTACCCGGCTGGCAGCTGACCGTCGCCAAGGGCACCGGCACCGCCTCGGGAGGAACCAACTCGAGCTCGACCACGGCCAAGTCCAATTTGGGATTGGTGGCCAGGACATGGCCCCGGATAGGGCGGTCATAACGGATATAGTGCTTGCGTTCGCCCGTGACGTGGCTCCCGATGTATTGCGGGAAGACGACGCTGACGGTCGCACGCTGGCCCACGACGTGGTGATTGGTGACGAGAAGCTTCCGGCCACGATGGACAAAAAAGCCCGTACCAGTGTTCTCGACGCGCTGATTGGAATCGCCGGCCAGGACCCAGGCCGTCGAGCGGCGCAGCTGTTGGTAGATCGTCTCCGCCTGTTGCCGGTCGCGGTTCACCGCCTGCGCGGGCACGAGCGCCAGCCAGGAACATCCCCAGATGATCGCAGTGAATGGCAAGCTTGCAAGCCTCCTTCGAAAGCCTCTGGACTTCAGCGACCGCGTCCGCTCGTGTCGGCCTGTCACCGACAATCATACCACGTTGGTGGAACCACAAGGCAGTGTACTCCCTCCAAGAATTCCGCGCAAGTCTGGCCCAGCATGTGCGTTCAGGATGGGATTGTGTCCTGCCAGGGGCAAATTGCGGACCCATGCAGCGCGCTCGGTCCCGCAACAGCCCCGGAGTAGTGCAGCAGCGGATTAGCTCTCGGGGAACCGCAAGGCTTCCTACTCTGGTTAAGGATCTCTATTTCGTCGAAAGTGTGACAGCTTCGTTCTTGAAATGGGGCCTGTTTCTCGGCTAGATTGGAAGGGGTTAGGACGGCAAACCTCTCGGAAAAAAGATGGCAGTGGAAGCCGGGCGGTGCGGAATAACCGGTCGGCTGGGTGACATTTCTCCTTTCCTTGTTCTGAGGTGTTACCATGAGGCAGTTTTCAGGATCTCGTCCGGCTGGTCTTGTTGTGGTCATGGTGTTCGTCGTCTGGCTCCTGACTCCGGTGGTCTGTCAGGCCCAGACGGGCATCCAGGGAGGTGGCTTCTCCGGCGGCTTCTCTGGTGGCGGTTTCTCTGGCGGTTTCTCTGGTGGTTTTTCCGGTGGCAGTGGAATCTCTGGGGGCAGCGGAGCGCTCGGGGGCAGTGGCGGGATTATGGGCGGGCGTGTCGGGGGAGCCCAGATGAATATCCTGACGATTCCCTCCATCCTCGGACAGGTGAATACTCCGCCCCAAATTCAGGGAGGATATCTGGGCGGCGGCGGCATCTCCGGCGGGTTCAGCGGTGGTGGCTTCGGCGGGGTGGGTGGCATCAGTGGTGGCTTCGGCGGCGGTGGCATTGGCGGCCTGGCTGGCATTAGTGGGGGCTTTGGCGGCATCGGTGGTGGCCTCAGCGGCGGCTTTGGCGGCTTGGGCGGCATCGGCGGCGGCCTTGGGGGTGGCATTGGCGGTCTGGCTGGCATCAGTGGCGGCTTCGGCGGGGTGGGCGGCTTTAGCGGTGGCTTTGGCGGTATCGCCGGTGGCTTAGGTGGTGGCACCTTCGGCGGTACCTTCGGCGGTTTTGGCGGCTTTGGGGGTGGCGGGCTCGGAGGAGCCTATGGGGCCCTGGGCGGGGGATTCTAGGCCCGTCTATCCGGAAGCAGCAAGGGCCGGCCTATCCAGGGAGGATGGGCCGGCCCTTGTCGTTGGCACACCTCGCCTAGGCTGTTTGCTTTCCCGCATGCGTGGCCTAGACTCCCTTTGACGAAAGGCTAAGTAACAGGGAGTTGCCGCGGGTGTAGGGGCTTCGTGGAAAGCTTATGAAACCGGCTATCATTGTTGAGAACCTGGCGAAGCAATACCCGATCGGCGCGGCGCTGAATCAAAGCTACCGCACCTTGCGTGAAACGATCATGCAGGTCGTAACGGCTCCCTGGCAACGGCTACGCCAACTCGGGCAGCCATCTGTCCAGCCGGGTTCCAACGCGGCGCCAGACACGCTGTGGGCGCTCAAGGGCGTCAGCTTTGCGATTCAACCGGGCGAGGTTGTCGGCATCATCGGCCGCAATGGTGCCGGCAAATCCACGCTTCTCAAACTGCTGAGCCGAATTACCGAGCCGACGAGGGGACGGATCGAACTCTGCGGTCGCCTCTCCAGCCTGTTGGAAGTGGGCACGGGCTTCCACTCGGAACTGACTGGCCGTGAAAATATCTTTCTGAGCGGCGTCATTCTCGGCATGACGCGCCGCGAAGTGACGCGCAAGTTAGATGAAATTGTCGCTTTTGCGGATGTCGGCCCCTTCCTGGATATCCCGGTCAAGCGCTACTCCACGGGCATGCAGGTGCGTCTTGCCTTCGCGGTAGCCGCTCACCTGGAACCGGAGATCTTGGTGGTCGACGAGGTGCTGGCGGTGGGAGATGCCGGCTTTCAGAAAAAATGCCTCAACAAGATGGAAGTCGTCGGCAAGCAGGGACGCACCGTGATCTTTGTCTCCCACCACATGCAGGCCGTCACGCGGCTATGCCCCCGGACCATTCTCCTGAACAAGGGATCTGTTCTGAGTGACGGACCTTCCCACCAAGTGGTGAGCGATTACTTGCGCTCGGACAAGGGTTCCGCCGCCTACCGAGAGTGGTCCGAGGACGAAAAAGCTCCAGGAAATAACATTGTTCGCCTCAAGAGTGTGCGGGTTCGGAGTCAAGAGGACGAGACGATGGATGCCTTGGACATTCGTCGTCCTGTAGGCATCGAGATGGAATATGAAGTGTTGAAGGAAGGCCATGTGCTCGTGCCGAACTTTCACTTTCATAATGATGAGGGCACTTGCGTCTTCATTCTTCATGAGCATGATCCCGCCTGGCGGCGTAGGCCTCGCCCATCGGGCCACTATGTCAGCAGGGTCTGGATTCCCGGCAATATGCTAGCGGAGGGGATGCTGGTCGTCGGGGCGGCGATTAGTACCCACGATCCGCTCATCGTCCATCTGTGGGAACGCGAGGCGGTTGCCTTCCAGGTGATCGACAGCTTGGATGGCGATTCCGCGCGCGGCGACTATGCCGGCCGCATGCCGGGAGCGGTTCGCCCGATGTTTCCCTGGGAGACCGAGTTCACTCCAGGGCGAGGCGATGCTCCGTGTGGTCGGTCATCGACCAATGGAAGGCACTCCGCGAACACAGGTTCATGATGCTAGCGCTAGTGCCGGCCCGTGTTGAATAGGAAGGTTACGGCGCCTCTCCGGCGAAGAACGCCGCCGCTGGTTCTAGAACAACCCGTTACAGGTTTACCGCAGAACACTTCAACCTCGGTTGGCCTCATGGAGCGCGCCGCAGCTCCGGGCTGGGCTCCGTTCTTGCCGGTTATTGATTCGCTTCTCCGCAATCCTGCGAAAGAACAAGACCCGCAGCCTCGATCTTCAGGCCACAACCTCGCGGTTGGTGACCTAAACGTTGGGTCTACCCTACCCAAGGCGGATACACTCAACAGAGGTGCAGTTCGGTTCCTCCATCACAAAGGCACAGGCACGATGCGAGTCCACAAGAAAATCGCGCTGGTCACCGGCGCAGGGTCCGGAGTCGGCAAGGCGACTGCCTTGGCCCTCCTGAGAGAAGGATACGCCGTGGTGCTCGCGGGGCGCCGGACCGAGGCCCTGGAGCAAACCCAGGCCGAGGCGGGACCGGACGGCACACGGGCGCTGGCCGTTTCTGCGGACGTGAGCGACCCGGCGTCCGTGTCCGCGCTCTTCCAGAAGACCAAGGAGGCCTTCGGCCGTCTCGACTTGCTGTTCAACAACGCCGGGGTCAGCGCCCCGCCGGTCCCCCTGGAGGAACTGACCGTCGAGCAGTGGCGTCGGGTCGTCGACATCAACCTGACCGGCGCGTTCCTCTGCACCCAAGAGGCGTTTCGGCTCATGAAGGACCAAGTTCCTCGGGGCGGGCGCATCATCAACAACGGGTCGATCTCGGCTCACACCCCGAGGCCTCACTCCGCGCCTTACACCGCCAGCAAGCACGCCCTCAGCGGGCTCACGAAGTCGACGGCCCTCGACGGCAGGAAGTACGACATCGCCTGCGGCCAGATCGACATCGGCAACGCCGCCACGGAACTGACAGCCCGGATGAAGGAGGGGGTGCCGCAGGCGGACGGGTCTGTCGCCGTCGAGCCGACGATGGATGTGGACCACGTCGCCCGCGCTGTCGTGTACATGGCCAGCCTTCCCCTGGACGCCAACGTCCTGTTCCTGACGGTGATGGCCACCAAAATGCCTTTCGTCGGCCGAGGCTGAGCGAAACAGGCCCGGCCCGTTTGCGCCCACGGTGGGAGGGGCACGTCGGAGAAGAAACGTTAGCCCTTGCAGCGCGACCGTCTCTGTGCCGGAGGTCTGCGGTCTGCGAAAGTCGTTCCTATTTTCCTTGACAGCGACCTCGCGGGAGGCTCGAATGCAGGCCAACAAGCCCCCATAAGAGGAATCAGGAACCGATCCGTGGAGACGTTGCCCGGAGGCACAGAGGTAAGCAGATAGGTTGCACCGAGCGGAATCGCGCCGGGCTGGCGAACGGTATCCTCTCCTTGTTCTCCACATGGTACCACTTCTTGGGAAGGACTCGGCCATGCTCTCCAGGAGACGACAACAGTTCGGCTTCACTTTGATTGAGCTGCTGGTGGTAATCGCCATCATTGCCGTGTTGATCGGCTTGCTGCTCCCCGCGGTGCAAAAGGTGCGCGAGGCGGCTAACCGGACCAAATGCAAGAACAACTTGAAGCAGATCGCCCTCGGTCTGCACCTCTACCACGACACGAACAACTTCTTTCCGCAGAACTCGGCCAACTTTGTGGGCTGGGCCGTCTTCCTGTTACCTTACGTGGAACAGACGGCGCTCTACGACCAAATCAATCCCTCCAAGCAGTCCCTGCAAAACGGCGTGACCAATGCCGCTCTACTGCCCCTCTTCCAGACGTCCTTAACGGTTTTCCTGTGTCCGTCCGACGTGGGGAAGAACTTGAACGATAACCGCTTATTTCCCCCTCCTCCCTCCGGCGCCCTCCAGCTCGCCCGGTCCAATTACCCGGGGAATGGCGGCAACCATAATATCCTGGCGGGGGAGCCTGCGAATGGAGTCATCTCGAACACAACGCAGCAGAACATCCGGAGCATTACCGACGGCTTGAGTGCGACGTTTCTCGTCGGCGAACGCAGTACCATCTCTTATGGCGGGAACCCGGCCGACTGCCCCAATAAGGTCACCCCGTACAACAATAACTTTGCCAGCGTGTGGGCGGGATGGGCCCAGAATGGC
>JBGQLF010000493.1:0-7336 GCA_041499985.1 Gemmataceae bacterium | reverse complement strand
TCCTCCACCCCGAGACCATCGCCCGCATCTCGCGCCTCGACCTGCGGGCCCGCCACGTCGTCGAGGGCTTCATCTCCGGCATGCACCGCAGCCCGTTCTTCGGCCACAGTGTCGAGTTCGTGCAGCACCGTGAGTATGTTCCCGGGGATGACCTGCGCCATCTCGACTGGAAGGTATGGTCCAAGACAGATCGCTTTTATATCAAGCAGTACGAGGAGGAAACCAACCTCCGCAGTACCCTGATCGTCGATGTCAGCGAGTCGATGCACTACGGCCGGGGCGCGCTCAACAAATACAACTACGGCTGCACCATCGCGGCTTGCCTTGGCTATCTGTTACTCCGCCAGCAGGACTCGGTTGGCCTGATCAGCTTTGACGAGGACGTGCGCCAGATCGTGCCGGCCCGCAGCCAGCACACGCATCTCGATGCCCTCATCAAGGCCATGGACGTCAGTCGGCCTCGGGCCAAGACCGATCTCGAGAAGATCCTGCGTCGCATTGCCGAGACCGTGAGCAGCCGGGGCATGCTGATCCTGGTATCCGATCTCCTGGCCGACCGCGAGGCGCTCTTCCGTGGCCTGGAGATGCTGCGGCACCGGCGTCACGATGTCCTCGTCTTTCACGTGCTCGACGACGACGAGCTGACCTTTCCGTTCGCCGGCACCACGCGCTTCGAGGGCATGGAAGAGTTACCGCATCTGCTGTGCGATCCGCGGGCTCTCCGCGAGGGCTACCTGCAAGCGCTGGAAGAGTACCTGGTCGAAGTGCGGCGCGGCTGTGCCCGCCAGGGAATCGATTACGTGTTGGTACGCACGGCCGATTATCTCGACGCCGTGCTGACCAAGTTCTTGCACCATCGCATGGCTCTGAAAACTTCCGCGAAGGCGCGCACGAATGTTTGAGTTCCTCAATCCTGGGTTTCTCCTGGCCGGTGCTGCCCTCGTCAGCGTGCCGATCATTATCCATTTGATCAACCGCATGCGCTTCCGCCGGGTGCGCTGGGCGGCCATGGAGTTCTTGCTCAAGTCGCAAAAGCGCAACCGGCGCCGGCTCATCATTGAGCAGCTGATCTTGCTGGCCCTCCGTTGCCTGCTCGTCATGCTGACCGTCGTCCTGGTGTCGCGCTACCTCGGCTTCTCGTTCGGCTTCTTCCAGCAACAAAATACACTGCACGTCGTTGTTCTTGACGACACGCTCAGCATGACCGATCGCTGGCGCGAAGAAGGCAAGACACGCGATTGCTTCGACGTCGGCAAGGAGCTGATCGCCAAGGAAATCGCCAAGAACGCGACTCAGGCACGCTCGGCGCAGCGCCTCGTGTTGCTCACCCTGTCCGAGCCGAGTACCCTGCGCTTCGACCAGCGCCTCACGGACGAAACGGTGCGCGAACTTCAGCAGCGCCTGGATGATTTGAAGTGTACCGCCCTGCACCTGGAACTGCTCCACGGCGTGGAAGCCGCCCGGGCGCTCTTTGAGAAGAGTCCCCAGGATCGCCGATTGCTGCACCTGGTCAGTGATTTTCGCCGCCAGGACTGGAGTGAGCCGGAGGTCACGGGCTTGACCAAGGCGTTGGAGGGGCTAGCGCAAGCGGGGGTGCAGATCAACCTGATTGATGCCGCCCACCCCAAGCGCAGTGACATCCAGAAAGTGGCCCAGTACCACGATAACCTGGGCATTGTCGAGCTGCGACCGGAGACGCGCGTCGCGGCCAAGGACATGCCGGTTCAGTTCCTGGTCACCATCGAGAATTACAGCCCGAGCGAGCGCAAGAATGTGCGCGTGACCGTCAAAGTCAACGGAGCCGAACGACTCGAAAGCTCCGTGCCGATCCAAAGCGCTCCGCCCGGGCGCACGTCGCAAACGTTTCAGGTTTCCTTCGACCAGCTCGGCTTCAACCAGATCACGGCCAACTTGGAAGACGAAGAAACCGGCCTTCAGGGAGATAACATCCGTTGCGCCGTGGTCGAAGTCCGCAAGCAAGTGCCGGTGCTGATTATTGATGGCGATCCCACCAACGGCATGAGGCAACATGGCGACACGTTCCACTTGCAGACGCTGCTCACCGCCGCCAAGGGCTACCAGGTCCTGCCGCGCGGCGTGACCGAGCTGGAACGGCCCACGCTCGAGCAGTATCCAAGTATCTACCTCCTGAACGTCCGCGAATTCAGCGACAAGGCCCTGCGCAACCTGGAGAATTACCTGCGCGACGGCGGCAGTGTCGCTTTCTTTTTGGGCGAGCGGGTCAACGCGGATCACTACAACAAGAAGCTCTACCTGGGCGGCAAGGGCCTGTTCCCGGCTCCGCTGGCTGAATATCCCTTCCCGCGCCTGTCGGATCCGGAGATGCAGCCCAACCTGTTCGATGATCAGCCCAAGATCTTCTTGCGCAGCGAGAACCATCCGATCCTGGCCGATCTGTATAAATCGCGCAGCATCTTCAAGTATCTGCCGATCAAGCGCTACTATCCGGTCCCGCGCCGTAACTGGACCTTCGAGCCGGGACGTGTCGAGGAGCTGATCACGCTGCCCAACCAGCACTCGACACGCGACTATGCCGGTCAGGCGCAGGAGCTGCTCGACAGCCTCAATGCCCTGATGCAAAACAGCAAATACGCAGCCTATCGGCCAGGTCTGGACCGGCATCACCGGGAGATCCGCGATACGCTCGGCGACAAGCCGCTCCACGAATTGGCCAACGCTCTGGAAGCGCTCTTGCACGACCGCGGCGAACTGAAAGACGCGCAGCACCCGAACCTGACGGAGTTCTGGGAACTGCCTGAAGTCCAGCAACTCCGCGGCCGGCTCGACAAGTTCCGCGAGACGGTCCAACTCGGCGACCCGCTGGTTGTAGCGGCCGCGTATGGCCGGGGTCGAGTGGTGGCGTTCTTGACGAGTGCCGGCCGGAGTTGGAGTGACTGGGCCGGCGGCAGCGTCGCGTCCCTGACCTATCCCGTCATCATGCTGGAGCTCCAGAAATACCTGACCAGTTCGGGTGGAGAAAGCAGTCTCACCGTCGGCACGCCGCTGGAGATCCAGCTCGATAGTAGCCGTTACGACGCCACGATGCGCCGGTTCTTCCAACCCCTGGCGCAGGAAGCCGCGCCACCGGGCGGAGCTGCCCCTGGCGGCGAGGCCAATGCGGGAGTGAAGGATCGCGGCGAACAGACTGGGACGGTGTCCGGCGGCCGGCTGACGTTTCTATTCGACGAAGCGAAGGAGCCCGGCGTCTACCTCTTTGATCTGGCGCGGCAAGCAGAAGAGGGCAACCCCGCGGCCCAGGCGAAGACCGAGCAGCGGGCCTTCGCGTTCAATGTGGATCCGCGCGAAGGCGATTTGCGCCGCTCGGCCAAGGACGACCTGGAAAGGGCCGCCGCCGGGGCGCCGGTCCTGGTTCCCGGTTCGGGCTGGGCGACCCGATTGGCCAATCGCCAATCCGATTTGTCGGAATCGGCCTGGTTGTACTTGCTCTTCCTGCTGATCTTGGTCTGCGAACAAGCCCTGGCCGTGCACCTGAGCTTTCATCTCAAAGGCGGCGAAGCGGCGCCCGCGGCACCGCTGGCACGGCCCACGGCAGCCTGACACGGACGCGATTCCAAGAGGCGAACGATGGATAACGAAACTACCGCAACCCAGGAAACGAAGTTCGTCTTCCGCCGGCTGGAAGAATCCTTGCGTTTGTTTGGCCGGGATTTCGAGCCGAACTGGTTCTGGGTCCTGGTCCTGATGCTGGTGCTGGCCGCTGCCTTCTTCTACGTCGGCTGGATGTACAAGCGCGATGCCCGCGCCGTCGGCTGGCCCTGGGCCACGTTTCTGGCGGCCTTGCGCTGTACCGTCTATCTGGTACTGGCGGCGGTGTTCCTGCTACCCGCGCTCCAGACCTGGGAAAAGACCGAAACGCGCTCCAAGGTCGTCGGTCTGCTCGATGTCTCGGGCAGCACCGGCAGTCGCGACGATATGCCCACGGACACGGTCTCCGTCGAAAAGCTGCCCACGCGCCAAGACAAGGTGATTCAGTTCCTGACCGATGACCAGACCGGTTTTCTGCCACGGCTCCAGGAGAAGAATCCGCTCTACCTGTACCGCTTCGGCGGCCGGCTGGACGAGCAGTTCAACGTCTTTGCCGATGGCAAATTGTGGTCGGGAGCCGAATGGGCTGCCTGGCTCAAACCGAATTCCAAGGAACAGCCGCCCGACGGATTGAATGACGAGGACAAGGCCAAGTTCCAAAAGAAGCTGGAGCTGCACCAGGTGCTGGTCGGCGGTACCAACCTGGGCGATTCGCTCCTGGAATTGGTCAATCGGGAAGCCAACAACATGGTGCAGGCCATCATCGTCGTCAGCGATGGCCGCAGCACACAGTTCTCCGCCCAATCCTTCGAGGAGGCACGCCTCCGCGCCCGCAAGGCGAAGGTGCCGATTTTCGCCGTGGCGGTGGGGGAACACCGCCAGCCGATCAATCTCCTGATCACCGACTTACAGGCTCCCGAGCAAGCCCGGCCGGACGACAAGTTTTTGGTGCGCGTTGAAGTCGATGGCGAAGGACTGCCGAACAAGGAAACGACCGTCTACTTGGACGTAACCAATCCCCGTGGCGACAGCCATCCGCTCGAACTCCCGCTCAAGTTCAACGCCGGGGCCGGCGGTCCGCCCCATGCCCAGGCGGAGTTCGAGATCGACCCGACGAAGCTGGGCCTGCCTGCCGCCAGCGGCGGCAAACCGGAACTGGACGAGGGCGAATGGATCTTTCGGGCCCGCGTCCCCAAGGACAAACGCGAGATCTTCCTCGAACCGGAGCATGTCAGCAACAAAGCCACCGTCAACGTGGTCAAGAAGCCGTTGCGGGTGCTGCTTTTCGCCGGGGCCCCGACGCACGATTTTCAGTTTGTCCGCACCCACTTTGTGCGCGAAGTCGATCAGCACCGCGCCGAGCTGAGCGTGTGCCTGCAAATCCAGCGTCCCGGCGTCGTGCAGGACGTGGTCCAGGAACGCCTCTTGAAGGAGTTCCCAACCATGCTGCAATCGGAGGAAGCCCCGACGGAACGGCCCGAGGACAAGTACTATAACCTGGCGCAGTACGACCTGGTCATCGCTTTCGACCCGGACTGGAGCAAACTCTCGGATCAACAGCTCGGCCTCCTGGAGAAGTGGGTGAATCTGCACGCGGGCGGCCTGATCCTGGTAGCCGGGCCGGTCAACACCTATGAGCTGGCGCGACCGGCGAAGCGGGAACTAGTCAGGCCGATCCTCGACCTGTTCCCGGTGATCCTGCAAGACAGCCGGATCTCGGGGTTGGGGTTTGAGCGACCCACGAACGAACCGTGGCGCCTCAATTTCCCCGGTGCCACCGCCGAAATGGAGTTTCTTAAGCTGGAGGAGGAATCCAAGGACGCGCTGGCCGGCTGGGAAGAGTTCTTTACGGGCCGTCAGAGCGGTGACGTCGGCAGAGATACACCGATGCGGCGTGGTTTCTACAACTTCTACCCCGTAGAAGGCGTCAAGCCAAGTGCCACGGTCATCGCTACCTTTAGCGATCCGCGCGCCAACCTGCGCGACGGCAAAGAGCAGCCGTACCTGGTATCGATGCCCTATGGCAGCGGCAAGGTCGTCTACATCGGCTCCGGTGAAACGCGGCGGCTGCGGCAGTACCGTGAAGCCTATCACGAGCGCTTCTGGACCAAGCTGGCGCGTTATGCCGGCTCGGGGAACTTGTCGCGCTCGAGCCGGCGCGGCGTTCTGGTCATGGGGCGCGAGTTCACCGCCGGTCAGTTTGTTCGGCTGGAAGCGCAGTTGTTTGGCCGAGACCTCCAACCCTTGGCCACCAGTGCCGTGCCCAAGGTCCAGCTCAAGCCGCCGACGGGAGTGCAGATGTCGACGACGCTCGACCTCCAGGCCAAGCCGGGTCAGGACGGCAATGGCTGGTTTCAGGGGCGCTTCCGCGTGCAGGCTCCCGGCGAATATCGCCTCGAGCTGCGAATTCCGGAAACGGGCGATACCCTGCCTGGCCGTTTCATTGTCAAGGAAGCCAATCCCGAGATGGACAATACCCGGCCCGACTTCGGCCAACTGTATCAATTGGCCAGCGACGTCGCCGAAGTTCTGCCGCGCATCGCCGAGCAAGACCGAGTTGAGCTCAAGCGCGCCCTGGAAGGGACCGCGGCACGCCTACTGCAACACATCGAGGAGAAGAGTCCAGCCGATCCCAAGCGCGGCGCACCGACGGCCGAGCCCAACGAGAGCGCGGAGAAAGACAAGGCACCGCTGCGCCTGTTTTTCGACCTGAGCTCGGCGCGTCTCATTCCGACCTGCATGATCACCGACCGGAAAGTCCTCAAGAGCCGCGGTCCGGTCGAGGATCTGTGGGATCGCGGTTTTTCTTTGTGGAGCGACGGGTCCATGCGGATGTCCGCGGTTTTGCTGCTGGTGGTGACACTCCTCGGCGTGGAGTGGTTAGCGCGAAAACTATTGAAGCTAGCTTAAAGGCTCTAACAAAATGTGGGGGCAAGTTTGCAACTTGCCCGGTCGATTGGGCAAGTTGCAAACTTGCCCCCACATTCCGCTACAGCCTCTTATGTCCTCGAGGGAGAGCGCGATGGCCACGGCCACGAGCCCGACAACGGCGCCCTTTAACCGCGAAGAATCGCATCGGCGCGTGCAGCATCCGCTGGAACGACTGCGGAGTTACATCCGCTTGTATGTCACGGCCGAAGGGCTAGCGGTTTTGTTCCTGTACTTGGCCTTGTGGTTCTGGATCGGCCTGTTGCTCGATTACGGCTTCTTCAAAGCTTTCGGCGTGGATTGGGTCCAGGAACTGCCTTGGGGCTTCCGGGCCGTGTTGCTGACTGGACTGGTCGCCGGGCTGCTGACAGTCGTCACGATCAAAGTCCTGTTGCGTCTGTGGCGCGAATTCCGTCCAGAGGCACTGGCCCTGGTGCTGGAACGCCGTTTTCCGCACGAGTTGGGCGATCGGCTCATCACCGCCGTGGAGTTGGCCGATCCAGAGCTGGCCCAGCGCTACGGCTTCTCGCAGGCGATGATCGACCAGACGATCCGCGACGCCGCCGTCCGGCTGGATCACCTGCCTGTGCCCGAGGTGTTCGACTGGCGCCGGCTGCGGCGCCAGGGGATCGCGGTCTTGCTGCTCACCCTGGTGCTGTTTGCGCTCCTGGGCCTGGCTTACTGTGTGGTACAGCAGAGCGGGATCGACGATTTTTGGCCGCGCTTCCAAAACGTGTCGGCAATCTGGTTCGAGCGCAATGTACTTCTGGCGAACACCATCTGGCCGCGGCGGGCGCACCTGGAGCTCGTGAACTTCCCCGAGAGCGGTGAAATCAAAGTG
>JBGQLF010000492.1:0-7337 GCA_041499985.1 Gemmataceae bacterium | reverse complement strand
ATGGCTCCCCAGATGGCCAACGGTTTCCTCAATGCGGATCGCTTAAACTTGCAGCAGGGGCAAGGTAGGGGAGGAGCGGCCGGCAAGCTGGGTGCCCAACAGCATTTTTTTGGGCTGATGGACGCCAAAAAGGCCCCGGCGGTCCTGAATGCTCCCCTGGAGCGGAAGCGCGCGGAGCTTCAAAAAGACGGCGTCTTCGCCGAAGACAAGGGCAAGCAGGTTCTCCGTCTCCGGTTGGCTGAGCCTCGCTTCCTGGGAAGGGGAGCGGCTCTGCACGATTTAGCGGCCGGCCTGAAGGAAGAGGCGGAAGTGCTACCGCCCCAGCCGCTGGTGATGCGGGAGTATGCCCACCAGCACACGACCGCCGCTCTCGGTGAGCCGCGCATGGATTTCGCCGAGACCGTGTACTGGCATCCCGTGCTGGTCCTACCCGACGGCAAAGCGGCAGTTTCCTTCGACCTGTGCGATTCCGTGACCTCCTTCGAGGTCACCGCCTATGGCCACACACTCGATGGCCGGCTCGGCGCCGTGACGACGACAGTGGAATCTCGGCTCCCGTTTGTCGTTGAACCCAAGATCCCGATCGAAGTCACCGCCGGCGACCGGATCGATCTCCCCGTGAGCATCGCCAACAATACCAGCGAGGCGCGGCGAGTCGATCTGCGTTTGGTGCCGCAGGGATTGGCCCTGCGCGAGGGCACTGGCGCGGTCGAGCTCCTGGTCAACGCCGATCAGCGGACGCGCCGGCTGTTCCGCCTCCAACCCACGCTCGTCGAAGGCGAGGCCAAGCTGCTGCTGGAGGGCAAGAGTGGGCCCTTTAGCGATACCATTCTGCGGAGCTTCCAGGTTGTGCCCGAGGGCTTCCCCGTCGTGCAGGCGCGCAGTGACCTGCTCGAGAAGGTCGCCCAACAAGAAGTGGTGCTACCCGATTCCTGGATCCGGGGCACGCTCAAATGCCAGGTGCAGGTGTATCCGTCGACGCTGGCCGATTTGCAGAAAGGCCTGGAAGCGCTCTTACGCGAGCCGAACGGCTGCTTCGAGCAGACCTCGACCAGCAATTATCCCAACCTGCTCATCCTGAACTACCTCAAGGAAAGCGATCAGGCCCAGCCAGAGGTCGAGCGCCGGGCCCGCGACCTGCTCGCCCGTGGCTACCAGAAACTGACCTCGTTTGAGTGCCAGCCTTCGGGCAAGAATCAGCGTGAAGGCTACGAGTGGTTCGGCGGCACCGTCCCAGCGCACGAAGCGTTGACGGCTTATGGCCTGCTCCAGTTCCGCGACATGGCTCGGGTTTACGACGTGGACCCGGTCATGCTGGAACGGACCCGGCACTACTTGCTGGCGCGCAAGGACGGCGAGGGCGGCTTCCAGCGCAATCCGCGCGCCCTCGACACCTTTGGCCGGGCTCCCGATGACATCACTAATGCCTATATCGTTTGGGCCTTGACCGAGAGCGGCAAGGACGACGACGTAACCAAGGAATTGGCCGTGCTGACCGAGCAGGCCAAGACCTCGAAGGATCCGTACTTCCTGGCCTTGGTGGCGAACAGTCTGCTCAACCGCGATCAGGCCGAGGAAGCGAGCCGATTGCTGAAGACCGTCGCCGGTGCCCAGAAGCCGGACGGCCATCTGGACGCGGCCAAGACAAGCATCACCGGCTCAGGTGGCCGGGATCTCCAGATTGAAACGACGGCGCTGGCGGTGCTCGGCTGGCTCAAAGCGAATCGCCCGGGCGACTTCCAGCGCAACCTCCACGAAGCGGTCAAGTGGATCGGCCAGCAGCGGGGCGGCTACGGCGGCTTCGGCTCGACGCAATCGACGATCCTGGCGCTGAAAGCGTTGATCGCTTTCGCCAAGGCCAACAAGAAGACCGCCGAGGCGGGTGAGGTCCGCTTGTTCGTTGGCGATCAGGCCGTCGCCCAGCTGAGCTTCTCGGCCGGGGCACAGGAAGCCCTGATCCTTAACCTGCCGGAAGCGGAGAAACATTTACAGCCGGGCAAGAACTCTCTGCGTGTGGAGATGACCGGCGCCAAGAACATCTTCCCGTACACCCTGAGCTGGTCGTATCAGACGCTGAAGCCGCTGAGTGCGGAGAACTGTCCCGTGCGGCTGCACACGCGCCTGGATCGCCAGACCGCCACGGAAGGTGAGACGGTGCACCTGAGCGTGACCGTGGAGAACGCCAGCGACAAGGGCCAAGGCATGGCGGTGGCAATCCTCGGGCTGCCCGCCGGGTTGACGCTGCCGGAGGATTTGAAACAGCTCAAGGACCACGCCCGTCTACTCGAGGAGGGCAAGAAGGCCGGCCTGATCAGCGCCTTTGAGACGCGCGGCCGGGAAGTGATTCTGTACTGGCGCGACCTGGCTCCCAAGCAGAAGATCGAGGTGCCGCTCGATCTGATCTGCCGCGTTCCGGGTGAGTACCGCGGACCCGCCAGCCGGGCGTACCTGTACTACAACGCTGACACCAAGTGCTGGGTCGAGTCGCTCCAGATGACCATTCAGGCGAGGGCGGAGTAGGACAAGACACTCAGGCGCAGGCGAGGATGCGAGAGTACTGGTACTCTCGCATCCTCGCCTGCGCTTTTTGCTGCGCCTGGAAACTGGTAGAATCACAAGAACAGATGGCGACTGCGCTACAAACCTGAAGGTGCAAGATGGAAAATACAACCTTCGATACCATCGATGTGCCGACCTTTCTTGGCCAGATCAGCCACTTCCTGCCCGCAGGAACCGCATCAGCGAATGGCCTCGGAACTGTTCATTCGCCTGCTGAGGTAGCCCAGTGGAAGGAATGGATTACCAAAGTGGCTGACCTACGAAGTCTAGGCCCGGATTGGGATGGGATGGGAGCGAAAGCACCTCTTGGCGCACTGGTCGATAGTGCAGTGGAACTGGCCCAGTTCCTCCGGCAAAGCGGGTTTCCGCCTCCTTCGCGCATTGGGGCTGGGCCAGATGGCGAAATCCTGCTGGAGTGGCAAGACCAGAACACTTATTTAGAAGCCGAAGTTTGCAAGCCTGGTCGCGCGGAATGGATGCTGGTGATTCAAGGTCAACCGGCACGGCACTGGGTAACGGGTTGAGCGTCCTTTACATTCCGTTGCGGATTGATTTCGGGATGCAGGAAGCATGAGCGCCGAACAGGATGCGGTTGATGTTCAGGAGTACGTCCTTCGTCGCATTCACAAGAGCAACTATGATGCCCAGCTACGCGTCGCGGTCAAGCCAGTAGCCTTCAAGCCCACCGAGAGCGATGAGGATGGAATCTCCGTTTATCGGGAGCGGTTTGTAGCGCCCGCAGAAGTGGCGGCCGCCGGACGAACTCCGGGAGCTTACTACGTTGCCCGTTTAGCCGTGGAAGCCCTCCAGGCCCTCGGCATCACGGTCGTCCCGACGCCCGGTGATTTACACGGCCATGCGGTTCTCGCGGAACTGAACAGGCCTTTCCATGAGAAGGAGAAACAACGATCCAGGGAACTTCAGCTGAAACTGGCGGAATTGGCCAGTCAAGCCATCGTTTACCAACCCTTACCGTGAAGTCTGCGCGAGCTGTCCCTACAGAACCGCGCCTCGACCCCTCACTTCAAGCGAGAATCTCCCAAATCACCTCGCCGTGCACATCGGTCAAACGCATATCTCGGCCACCAAAACGATACGTCAAGCGTTTGTGCTCGATGCCGAGCAAGTGCAGCATCGTCGCGTGCAGGTCGTAGATCTCCGTCTTGTTCTCAACGGCAAAGTAGCCGTAGTCGTCGGTGGCGCCATAGGTCATACCACCCTTGATACCGCCGCCGGCCAGCCACAGGGTGAAGCCATAGGGATTGTGATCGCGCCCGTTTGTTCCCTGGGCCATGGGCGTACGGCCAAACTCGCCTCCCCAGATCACCAGGGTGCGTTCGAGCAGCCCCCGCGCCTTGAGGTCCTTGAGCAGCCCGGCCGTTGGCTGATCCACAGCCCGAGCGTTGTTTTCATGACCCTCTTTCAAATTGCTGTGCTGGTCCCAGCGATCCGCCCCCACGTTAGGACAGGTCAGCTCGATAAACCGCACGCCGCGCTCCACTAACCGGCGCGCGAGCAGGCAGAGGGTGCCGAACGTTCGCGTCTGGGGATAATCCGCTTCCAGACCGTACAGGCGCCGCGTTGCCAGGGACTCACCGCTCAGGTTCATTAGCTCGGGCACGGCTGTCTGCATCCGGAAAGCCAGTTCGTAATTGGCGATGGCCGATTCCAGCTGATTGTCCTCTCCCAAACGGCCGAGGACGCCCCGATCGAGCTTGCGGAGCAGCTCCAGCTTGCCCTGCTGTAACGCGGTATTTGCCTCGGCCGGCTTCAAATTTGCCATGGGGGCGGAGCCGTGCTTGAACACCGAGCCCTGAAACGTCGCCGGCAGGAAGCCGTTGTGGAAGCAATCGAGGCCGCCTGGCGGAATCAGGCCGCCGTTGAGCACGATGAAGCCGGGCAAATTGTGACATTCGCTACCCAGACCGTACGTCACCCACGAGCCCATGCTCGGCCGGCCCTGCTGGCCATGGCCGGTGTGCAGGAAATAGTTGGCGTTGGTGTGCTCGGAAAAGTTGGAAACCATCGACCGAATCAGGACCAGGTCATCCACGCACCCGGCGACATGGGGAAATAACGAGCTCACCGGCATGCCGCTCTGGCCATAGCGGCGGAACGGCCAAGGGGAACGCAGCACCTTGCCGACGTTGTTGAACTGGGTCGCCGGGATCTTCTTCAGCTGGATCGGCTCGCCGTGTTCGCGATCGAGGCGGGGCTTGGGATCAAACGTGTCCACCTGGGAGGGACCGCCGTCCATGTACAGGAAAATGACGCTGGTCGCCTTGGCGGGATGATGGGGAAGGGGCTCCGCCGACACGGCAGCGGATGGAAGATGATCGCTGTAGACTTTTTCGGTGAGCAGGGTCGCCAGCGCCACGGTGCCGAAGCCATTGGCACACCGAAGCAACATCTGCCGCCGCGTCAGCGGCGGGGCAACGAATCGGCGGCAGTGCATGGTCTCGCCCCCGGTTTCCAAAAGGTGTCTGGAACTCTAAAATCACAGTTCCAGACACCTTTTGGAAACCTCAATCGATGAAGATGAATTCCTTGACGTTGATCAGGACGTGGCACAAATCGGCCCACGCCCGGGAATCGTCGCCGGTACTTTCGTAACGCCTCCCTTGCTGCTCCAGGAAGGCCAGGGCGTCGTCGCGCTCAGCCACAGTGGGGGGACGCCCATAGGCAGTCCGGTACAGGTCGGTGATCCGTTCGGCGGCAGATCCGTCCGGATCGGCCAAGACCCGCTCCGCCCAGGTGCGGGCCTGCTGGATGGCAAACGGATCATTCATCAAGGTAAGGGCCTGGGCCGGGACGTTGGAGACACTCCTCCGGCCGATGGTGGTAAACGGAATCGGATAATCGAACGCGAGAAACATCGGATTGAGGAAGTTGCGGCGCACTTCCAGGTAGATGCCGCGGCGACCGCCACCATCGAGCGGTCCCGAGGATCTGGGCCGGCCACGCCCTTCCATGAACGAGGTCAGGTGCGGCAGGACGCCGGGGCCGTACAGCTGCCGATCGAGCCGTCCGGAAACCGCCAGCAGAGCATCGCGGATGGCTTCGGCTTCAAACCGGCGGATCGGCATGCGGTGCAGCAAGCGATTCTGGGGATCGACTTGCTCCCCTTTCGGATCGCTTCGGCTGGCCATGCGGTAGGTGCTGCTCCGCAGCATCAGCCGATGCATTTCCTTGAGCGACCAGCCGCGGCGAACGAATTCCGTGGCCAGGTAGTCGAGGAGTTCCGGATGCGTCGGCCTCTCCCCCATATGGCCGAAGTCATCCGGTGTGCGCACAAGCCCTTCGCCGAAATGGTGTTGCCAGAGCCGGTTGACCAGGACGCGTGTCAGGAGTGGATTCGACGGATCGACCAGTCGCCGCGCCAAGTCGAGCCGGCCGCTGCCATCCTGGGGCGGCGGCTGGGCACCGGCAAGCACTTCCGGAAGCCGGCGCGGGGCCCGCTCGCCGGGCGTCTTGTAATTGCCGCGGAGAAAGACCCATTCATCTTCACCAGTGCCGTCGGCCAGTGCCACGGCCTGCCTCGGTGCGGGAATGCTTGCCTCGAGGCGTCGATGCTGCTCGAGCAGCTGCGCCAACGCTCCGCCGGGTGGCGGTTCACAGTCCAGCAGACCGGCTTGCAGCAGCCAGTTCAGCCATTCCACGGCGGCCTCGCTGTCCGGCTGCCCAGCCGCGATGGTTCCGGCCACAAGCTCCTGATAGCCTCGGGCCAAGGCAGCGAGGGAAGTCCCGGCCGGATCGGTGAGCAGGTGCAGGTTCACTGGATTGGG
This sequence comes from Gemmataceae bacterium, assembly GCA_041499985.1. Lineage (GTDB taxonomy): Bacteria > Planctomycetota > Planctomycetia > Gemmatales > Gemmataceae > JBGQLF01. The sequence continues at coordinate 993 of JBGQLF010000492.1, read as the reverse complement.
CGCCGCCAGCGGAGGGGATTTCTCGTCGGTGAAGCGAATCGCATCCACCAGGATGTAGCCGTTGCCGGGCTGGCCATTCTCGGCCTCGGACGAAAACGGCCTGGTGAGCAGGGGCGTGGTATTGTCCAGGATCTCGATGTAGGCCCGATGTCCATGCCACATGCCCACATCCATCACGCGCCAGGCGGGCCGCTCGTCCTTCAGCTCGAGCGTCAGGCCACCGTAAATCGGATCGCGATTGAGCGGAAAACCGTCAATAACCAGGTTGATTTGGCCGCCGCGCCCCGCCGCGCGATACTGGATGTACCGCTTTTCGAGCGCAAATGTCCGCGAGCGCAAGACGCCTTCCAGGCGCTGGGAGAGCAATCCGCTATGCGCCCAGCCGCCCCCGACGAAGAGCACCAGCGATCGCTCGGAATCGGTACGGAGCAGAAGATCGCCCGTCCGGCTGGGGCTCTGGCCAAACGCATTCCCCGTCACAAACCAACCCGAGTAATCCGGCTGGCGGAAATCCGCGAACCACATCGAATCCTCCGTGCCGCGTGCCTGATCTTGCTTCCGTTGCAAGCTTGCCAGCAACGCTTGCCGCTGGCTGGCAAAGGGCTTGGCGGGCGCTGTCTCCTTGGCCAGCTCCGCCCAGGCATAGAGGGGATGTTGCGGCGTATGGAGATCCTCGCGCCGCAGCGCCTTGACCCATCGCTCCAGTCGGGACACCTCCAGCCCAGCGGCGGTCGCCAGTTCCGCGACGCTGGGATTCTCTTTCGGCGTGGCCTGGAGCACGCGCTGCGCTGCCAGTAAGTACGCTGCTGTTCGGTCCGCTTGCTCCGCCCAGCTGGCAAGCAAGGCGGCTCGGATCGGAGTTTTCAGCGCCCCGAGCTGTTCGGCCCTGGCCGCGATTCGTTCCGGCGGGTCGATAAAGGCCTGTTGGTAGCGCGAGCTTTTCAAATAACCGGCCAGGGCGTAGTAGTCTTTGGTCGCGATGGCGTCGAATTT
>JBGQLF010000491.1:0-7339 GCA_041499985.1 Gemmataceae bacterium | reverse complement strand
CCAGCCGGTCGCAGGCATCCGCCGTGAATTGGCACAGCAAGGTATTCTGACTGCCGCCCCCCACGACATGGATCACGTCGAGGCGACGCCCGAGCAATTCCTCCAGTCGCTCCAGCACCCAGCGGTAGCGCAGCGCCAGACTCTCCAGCGCGCAGCGCACGACAGCGCCAGGCTCGCTTGGAGCCGGCTGTCCGGTCCGACGGCAGAACTCGGCCAGGGCGACCGGCATGCTGGGCGGCAGGAGAAACGTCGCATCATCGGGATTGACCACGCTGACAAACGCGGGCGCCGTCTCCGCCAGGTGCGCCAGCTCGTCATAACTGTAGCTATGCCCGGCTCGCTCCCAGGCACGACGGCATTCCTGCACGAGCCAGAGGCCCATGATGTTCTTGAGGAACCGAATGGTACCGCCAACTCCGCCCTCGTTGGTGAAGTTGTAGTGCAGGGCTCGCTCATCAATCATCGGGGCCGGGATCTCGGCTCCCATCAACGACCACGTGCCGGAACTGATGTACGCCCACGAGCCTCCCTGGGCGGGCACCGCAGCCACCGCGGAGCCGGTATCGTGCGATGCCGGGGCGATCACCGGCACTGGATGGAGACCCGTCTCGGTGGCGACCGAGGCGCGCAAGGGTCCCAAAACGGTGCCCGGCGCCACGATGGTTCCCAGGATGCCGGTCGGTAGACCGAGCGTCTTCACCAGGCTATAGGCCCAGCTCTTGGCGCTGGGATCGTACATCTGACTAGTGCTGGCATCGGTGAATTCGTTGACCTTGATGCCGGTGAAGAAGTAGTGAAACAGGTCCGGCATGAACAGCAGCGATTCGGCCGCGTCGAGCAAGGGCGAGCGGTCACGCTGGAGGGCCAGCAGTTGAAACAGCGTGTTGAAGCGCATGAACTGGATGCCGGTGTGGCGGAATATCTCCAGACGGGGGACGCGCGCAAAGGCTTGCTCCAGGATGCCCTCGGTGTGCGGATCCCGGTAATGGCGCGGGTTGCCCAGCAGCGCACCACCTCGGCCCAGAAGAGCGAAATCGACGCCCCACGTATCCACCCCCAGCGCATCGATGCCGCCGTGCTCCGCGGCACAGCGGCGGAGCGTGGCCAGCATTTCGCTGTAGAGACGGAGCACATCCCAGTGCAGCGTGTCGAGCGTCTTGACCGGTCCATTGGGGAAACGGTGGACCACCTCGAGGTGGAGTTTCTGTCCGTCGAAGAGTCCGAGGAGTCCCCGACCGCTCTCGGCCCCGAGGTCAAGGGCAAGCAATTTCTTGATGGCCATCACTTCTGGATCTCTCGCAAAGACGCCAAGATCGCCCAGGGCTCCGGGGACAGCAGGCGGAGGGGCCAGGGGCGAGACCAGCGTAAGAATATCGCATCATGGTTTTGTCTTCTACCTCCTTCCCTGCGGATTTGCTATCCTTACTCTGATCTCGCCCCCTGGACCGCGGCGCCCTGACCCCTTGGCGAACTTTGCGTCTTTGCGAGAGATTAGGCATGAGCCGGCGATTCGTGCAGCAGATGGCCGATGGCGACACCATCGAAGAAATCTACCTGATCAGCGATAAGCAACTGCGGGCCAACCGCAATGGCAACTTGTACTTACAAGTCGAGTTGCGCGATCGCACCGGCTCGATCAGCGCCCGCCTCTGGAACGCGGGCGAGCATGTGTTCCGGTCGTTTGAGGTCGGCGACTTCGTCCAGATCAAGGGCAAGGTGCAGCTGTTCCAGGGTTCTCTGCAAATCATTCTCAACCAAATCGATCGCATCGAGTCGGAAAAGGTGGACCTCGGCGACTTCTTGCCGCACACCGAGCAGGATGTCAGCAAGCTCCTCGAACGCTTGCGGGGTTTCTTGCTGCGCCTCGGCAATCCGCATTTGCGGGCCCTGGCGGAGTGCTTCCTGATGGATGACGAGTTCCTGCGTGGCTTTTGCCGGGCCCCGGCTGGCGTGCGCAATCACCATGCCTACCTGGGCGGCCTGTTGGAGCACGTAGTCACCTTGCTCGACGCCGCCGACCGCATCCTGCCGCTGTATCCGGAACTCGACCGCGACCTGCTGCTTGTGGGCATCTTCCTGCATGATGTCGGCAAAGTGCGCGAATTGAGCTATCAACGCATCTTCGGTTATACCGATGAGGGCCAACTCATCGGCCATCTGGTGATTGGCGTGGAAATGGTCAACGACAAGGCCGCCAAGGTGCCGGACCTGACGGGCGAGCCATTCCCCCCCGAGTTGCTGCTGCGCCTGAAGCACATGATCGTGAGTCATCACGGCACGTACGAATTCGGCAGTCCCAAATTGCCGATGACGCCCGAAGCGATCGCGCTCCACTACCTGGACAACCTCGACGCCAAAGTGCACAGCTTCACGCGCGATATCCGCGAGGACCGCAACGAAGCCTCCGCCTGGACGCCGTTCAACCAGTCACTCCAGCGCCGCCTGTTTAAGGGAACCACGGATGGAACGGAGTCACTGTACTCGCCGACTTTGGAAGCAGTGGATTGATGCTGAACTCAGGGATCAGGGATCTGGACTCAGGACCAGGATCTGATCCCTGATCCCTGATCCCTGATCCCTGACTAGTGCCATGCCCAACCTCGAAGAGCAGATTCTGGCCGCGGTGGCGCGAAAGAGTTACCAGCCACTCAAGCCGAAGGCCTTGGCCCGCAAGCTGGGCGTCTCGTCCGCGCAGTATGCCGACTTCCGCCGTGCGCTGCGGAGCCTGCTCGAACAAAAGCGCGTCGCTTTGGGCCGCAACCACACCGTCCGCGCGGTGCAGCCGCACGGCACGCTAACGGGCATCTTCCGCCGAACTTCCTCCGGTGTTGGCTTCGTTCGGCCTCACGCCATCGATGGCCATGCGGGACCCGAGATCTTTGTCCATGAAGAATCCGGCCTCGATGCGGCGACCGGCGATGAGGTTCTGGTGCGGATCACGCGCAAGCCCAATCGGCGTGATCTCAGCCCGACTGGGGAAATCCTGCAAGTTCTGGAGCGTGCGACCCGCCAATTTGTCGGCACCTATTTCGAGCGCGATGGGCAAGGCCTGGTGCGCGTCGATGGCACCGTCTTCAGCCACAGCATCTACGTCGGCGACCCCGGGGCCAAGGGCGCCAAACCGGAAGACAAAGTCGTGCTGGAAATGCTGCGTTTCCCGACCCCAGAAGACCGCGGCGAGGGCGTCCTCACCGAAGTCCTCGGAGCCCGTGGCCAGCCCGGCGTGGACACGCTTTCGATTATCCGCGAGTTCGGTCTGCCCGATGCCTTTCCGCCCGATGTACTGGAGGGAGCCACGGAGGCGGCCACGCTGTTCCATGAAGAAGACCTGGATGGCCGCGACGACTTCACGCACGAGTTGGTGCTTACCATCGACCCGGTGGATGCCCGCGATTTCGACGATGCCGTCTCGCTCAAATGTGACAATCGGAGCAAGCATTGGCTTCTGGGCGTCTACATCGCCGACGTTTCTCATTTTGCACCACCGGGGAGCGCCGTCGATCGGGAGGCGCGGAGACGCGGCACCAGCGTCTATCTGCCGCAACGGGTGCTGCCGATGTTTCCGGAGGTCATCTCCAATGGCCTGGCGAGTTTGCAACAAGGAAAAGTGCGTTATGTCAAAAGTGTCCAGATGGACTTCACGCCCGCTGGGCAGCGAACTTCGGTGCACTTCGCCAATGCGGCGATTCGCGTGCGCCGCCGGTTCACGTATGAGCAGGTCTCGGCGATCTTGACCGATCCGGAAGGGAAAGGCGCCAAGATCGAGCCCGAAATCCTCGCTCTGTTGTTGCGGATGCGCGATCTGGCGATGCTTCTCCGCCGGCGCCGCCTGCGCCATGGTGCCCTCGAGCTGAGCATGCCCGAGACCGAGCTGGAATACGATGAGCAGGGGCGCGTTGCGGGAGCCCACTTTGTCAAGCACGACGTCAGCCATCAGCTCATTGAAGAGTTCATGCTGGCGGCCAACGAAGCCGTGGCCGAACACCTCGCCGGACTCGACGTGCCGTTCCTGCGCCGTGTCCACCCCGCCCCGGAACCGACGAAGCTGGAAGCGTTCGCTGCCTTCGCGCGCAGCCTGGGTTACAAAATCGAGCAGGAAACCGACCGTTTCTCCCTCCAGCGTATCCTCGAGAAATCGGCGGGCCACCCGGACGTCCACGCCGTCCACTATGCCCTGTTGCGCAGCCTCAAGCAGGCGATCTACAGCCCGATCGAGGAGGGTCACTACGCCCTGGCCAGCGAAACCTATTGCCATTTCACCTCGCCGATTCGCCGCTATCCCGACTTGACCGTCCACCGCCTGCTGGGACAGTGGCTACGAACGGGCCGCTGTGGCAGCGACGAAACCGAGTTGGCTGCCCTCGGTGAGCACTGTAGCAAGACGGAGCGCCGGTCCGAACTGGCCGAGCGTGAGCTAATCAAGGTGAAAATGCTCACTTACCTCAGTGAGCGTATCGGCCTGGAGCTGGAGGCGGTGATCACCGGCGTGGCCGACTACGGCTTTTTCGCCCAGGCGGAGAAGATGCCGGTTGAGGGGTTGGTCCACATCAGCACCCTCCCCGACGACTACTATTACTACGACGAAGCCACGCACAGCTTGCTCGGCCGGCGGACGCACCGGCGTTATCGGCTCGGCGACAAGGTCAAAGTCGCCATCGTGCACGTCGATGTGCAGCGACGGCAACTGGATTTCCGCGTCGCGACGAAGAAAAGACCAGCCGGTGGCTAGCCGACGGCAACGGCCTTCCCGCTCCGCACCGATTGGCACTCCTTGTGGCACAGCACCAGGGCATCGCGAGCCAGTTTTCCACTCAACAGATCCGGTTCATGGCCGCTGCGTACTCCTTCGACTGCTGCCTGGATCTCGGCGGTGAACGCACTGAGCGGGTCGTCCCCGCCATCCAGCTTCGGTTGCTCGACCTTGCCGTCCGCCGTCAGTACCGTCAGCGGCGTGGCGCCCGATTCATAGACCAGCGTGGCGCGCTCCAGGTAGATCTCGTAGCCGTGCACAAACTCCCGCCCCTTCTGGGCCACGGCGCCGCTGGAACACGATACGGCTGGACCTTCTTTGCCATAAAGGTATTGCGTCGTCAGATACGTCACCGCGCCGTTCGCCTCCAGGCCGCTGGAGAACACCTGCGCCGGTACCCCGCACACCAGGCCGATGAAGTGCGTATCGTGAATATGCAGGTCGACCGCCGGCCCACCGGTCTTGCTCGCATCGCCGATTTCCGCGGACCAATCCGGTTGGGAGATGATGCGCTTGAAATGACCGCCCAGCATTCGGCCGTGGGTCCCGCTGCGGATCGCTCGGGCAGCGAAGGCAAACTCCGGAAAGAATGGCAACACATGCGCTACCAGGAGCAGCTTGCCGGCCTGCCCAGCTGCCCCGACCATGGCGTCGGCGTCCCTGGGATCGAGCGCGATCGCCTTCTCGACGAGTGCATGCTTGCCGGCCTTGAGGGCGGCGAGCGCGGTGGCGGGGTGCAGATTAGTAGGATTGCAGATGTCGATGAGATCAATTTCGGAATCGGCCAACAGGGCCTCCAGGCGGTCGTAGCGCTTTACGCTGGACAGGTCCATCATTTCGCCGGCCGGCCCAAAATTGCCCCGGATGCCGCGCCAATCGCCGGCCAGCTTCTTGGGATCGCGACTACAGATCGCCGTGACGTGCGCCCCCTGGAGCTTGCGAGCCGCCAGGTAATGGATCATGCCCATAAATCCTATTGAAACTATCCCAATTCTCACCATTTACAACCCCTTGCTTGGCAAGCACTTACGATTTCGACGAGTGGCGAACCGTTGATGGCTAGCTCTTATTTTCCATGATTTCCAGGAATTCTTCTCGCTATTCTTCTCGCCCGCCGTGTTTTCCTGCACTTCGTGGATTACGTCACAGGACACTACCTGGCGTCGTCGGGTGCGGGCGCAATTAATCAGCTTCGTTCTAGCGGGTAGGGGGCCGAACGGCCAGGCGTTGCTGTGTTCCATGTGGACAAGGAGGTCTGTACAAATATATAGGTGAGAAGGCTGACGAGCACGACCCTCAGACGCGCGAAGGTACAGTACCGCTAGGTCGTACCGGAATCCTCTTGACGGAAGGAGGCGGCGCGCGAAAATCGCATGGTTCGGGAATCTTTCGGCGAAGCGACACAACTGTTGCGGGAAGAGTTCAGGAGCCAGCCGCTTGGGAGAATTCAATGTCGGCTCTCTGTCCGAAATATCTGTACCTCGCTTGGCACGATTGGACTCCGTGGTCTTATGAATCGCTGAAGTCGTGTGTGCGGGCGCGTAGCTGCAAGAACTGTGGTGAAAAGCCCAAGGAGATCGTCCACGACTGGCCCGATATTGAGCAACCGTGCCGTTGTGGACAAACGCAACGGTGTTCGCGTTGTAATGCAGCAGGAAGGATTGTGGAAGATGTGGTAATGCCCCATGATCGCAGCAACTTTACGATTGAGCGTTGTGAGTTGACTTGTGATGAATGCAATGGTCGAGGATGGATCAATTCGACGGCCGGGGCGCGGGAGAATGACCAAGCGCCCCGGCCGTAAGCTTGTCGCCGATTACAAAGGACACGAGCATGCCAGATTTGAGCGAAGACAGGAAAGAATGCTGGCCATTTATGCATTCATGGAGCGAATGGGATCCCAGTGACCAGGAGGTGCGTGAGGATATTGGGAGAGATTTGGCCGACCCCGTAATCCCCGACAATAGGTATATGTACTTGAGATATCAGTCGCGACGATGCTCCAAATGCGGCAAAGTGGAGAGTACGGGGTGTTGAGCGCATAACCGAATGTTTCACTCGGGTCCCAGCAAGTTATATTCGGAGACGGGCCATGGCCAAACCGCGCATCTTTTCGGAAGTCTGGATATTGTGGTTCACGGGAATGATGGGAACACACCTCTTTGTTATGGCAACATTCGCGTGTTCAATCTGGGATCCGGAGCGACTTCCGTGGCAGGCGTCAATCGTATTGTCCCTCTGGCTTCGAGTTCCTTACTGGCTCTTCCTTCATTTCCTTATCCAGCAGTGCTGGGGGGCCGCTTCTAGGATAATCCTCTTTCTAGAAGCAGCCAGCAATAGCCGGGTATTAGTCGACCAGACCGTCATCGCACACGGTGGGAGACAAGTGAGCATTATAAAGCGGCTCTGCTTACGGGAAGCTATAGCTGTGGTCTTTGTTGCTTTTCTTGTAGCCCTTCACGACGGTAGTTATGATTCCTACTATGCTAGAGGCTAATGGCGCGCAGGAGTACCTCGGCCGACGCACCCGCGTGGCTGGCTCACGGCGGGATCCTTCTCGGCCCTTGCCGGGCTGGAACGTCCCCGCTT